>JBBIIW010000212.1:0-5678 GCA_037446305.1 Candidatus Rokuibacteriota bacterium | reverse complement strand
GCGGGCGGGCGCCGGGGAGCGCCGCCGGGAGGTGCGGAGCAGCGCCGCCAGGAAGAAGACGGTGGTGGCGCCGGCGCCGACCACCGCCTCCGTGAACGCCACGTCCACGGCGCCGAGCGCCGCCCAGATGAGGGCCATCACGAAGCCGTACGTGCCCAGGGCGAGGGCGGCGATCAGGAGGTCGGCGGCGTGCACGGCGACCAGGGCCAGCACCACCAGCAGCAGCAGGAGCGGTGGCAGCAGGGTCTCGGTCACGGCGCCTCCCGGCGCCAGGGCCGGAGGCCGATCCGCAGCGCGGCCCGCCCGATGGCGTGGGTGGAGGTCGGGTTGGCCAGGAAGATGAACGCGGCCACGAAGCCGACCTTCACGGCCGTCAGCCCCGGTCCCGCCCAGAGGGCGACCGCGGCCAGCGTGAGCAGCAGGCCCAGCGTCTCCAGCTTGCCCACCGCGTGCAGCCGCGTGTAGAAGTCGGGCATCCGCAGCACGCCCAGGGCGGCCACGGCGTGGAAGAAGAGCCCGGCCGCCAGCAGCACGCCGATGAGCAGGGTCACCGGGGCACGCCCTCGCGCTCGAAGTAGCGGGCGGCGGCCAGCGAGCCGATGAAGCTCAGCAGGGCGTAGGCCAGGGCGATGTCCACGAACATGTCCTCGCGCTCGTACACGACCCCGATCAGCAGGAGCACCACCGTGGTGCTGGTGCCGAAGGCGTTGAGTCCCAGGAGGCGGTCGAAGACCGTGGGCCCGACGGCCAGGCGGTGGACGTAGACGAGCACCAGGACCAGGTGGGCGATGGTGACGGCGGCGAACAGGACGGTCATGCGATCTCCCCGAACACGCGGGCGACGCGCCGCACCATGTCGCCCGCCTGCAGGCTCCGGGCCCCGTCCGCGGTCAGGGCGTGAACGACCAGCGTGGAGCCGTCCACGTCGAGGGTGACGGTGCCCGGCGTCAGCGTGATGGAGTTGCCCAGCGTCGCCAGCGCCTCGTCGCTGGCCAGGGACGTGGGCAGGCGGACCACGACCGGATCGATCGGCAGCCGGGGATCCAGGACCACCCGCACGACCTGGAGGTTGGCCACCGCGATCTCCTTGAGCAGCCACGGCAGGTAGGCGAGCAGCCGCGGGGCCACGCGGATCGCCGCGCGCAGCGGGCCCGCGTCGGCGTTGGCCCACGCGACCAGCAGCGCGGCGGCGGCGCCCAGCCCCAGCGACAGCGGCGTCCGGTGGTCGGTGAGCAGCAGCCAGAAGACGGCGCAGACGGCGAAGGTCAGGGCCCCCGATCCCAGCCGTGGCATCGCGCGCGATTCTAGCGCACCGGCGCTATGTTATGCTTGCTCGGCATGACCGCCGCCCGGCGCTACTTCGAGGATATCGAGGTCGGCGAGGAGTACGAGTCCCCCGGGCGGACGGTGACCGAGACGGACATCGTCCTGTTCGCCGGGCTCTCGGGCGACTACAATGTCCTGCACACCGACGCCGAGTTCATGAAGAAGTCGATCTTCGGCGAGCGGATCGCCCACGGCCTGCTGGGCCTGGCCATCCAGTCCGGCCTGTTCTACCGGTCGGGGCCCGTCTTCGCCACCGTGGCCTTCCTGGGCCTCCGCTGGAAGTTCAAGGGCCCCATCAAGATCGGCGACACGATCCGGCTGCGCACGCGCGTCAGCGGCAAGCGGGAGACCTCCCGGCCCGACCGGGGCATCGTGGTCGTCGAGCGCCGGGTGCTGAACCAGCGCGACGAGGTGGTCCAGGAGGGCGAGACCGACCTGATGGTCGAGCGGCGGCCGGCATGACGGCCACGGCCGCGCGCGCCTACTTCGAGGACGTCGCGCTGGGGGACAGCGTGGAGAGTCCCGGCCTGACGGTCACCGAGGCCCACGTGGGCCTCTATCACGGGCTGACCGCCGAGCTGCCGGACGACCCGGGCCGGGTGCCGGACCTGCTGCCGCTCTGCCTGTCCACGGGGCTGGGCTGGCGGGTGCCGCGGCCGCCCCTGGCCGTGCTGGCCTTCCTGGGGGTGGAGTGGGAGGTCGTCAAGCCCCTGCGCGTGGGCGATACCATCCACGGCGTGTCGCGGGCGGTCAGCCGGCGCGCCATGCGCGAGGGCGGCGTCATCATCGAGGAGCACGAGGTGATCGACCAGCGCGGCCAGGTGGTGCAGCGCGGCCGCTTCACCTTTCTCGTGGCAAGGAGACCCGCACCATGACGTTCGACCCGCGTCACCGCAGCCGCATCCTCCTGGACGGTCCCGACCGGGCGGCCGCCCGCTCGTACTTCCGCGCCGTCGGCTACACCGACGAGGACCTCCGCCGCCCCCTGGTGGGCGTCGCCCACTGCTGGATCGAGCTGACGCCGTGCAACTCGAACCACCGCAAGCTGGCCGAGAAGGTGAAGGAGGGCATCCGGGCGGCCGGCGGCACGCCGGTGGAGTTCAACACCATCTCGGTCACCGACGGCATCGCCATGGGCACCGAGGGCATGAAGGCCTCCCTGATCAGCCGGGACTGGATCGCCGACTCGGTGGAGCTGGTCGTGCGCGGCCACCTGCTGGACGCCTGGGTCGGGATCTCCGGCTGCGACAAGACGATCCCCGGCATGGTGATGGCCATGGCCCGCCTGGACCTGCCGAGCCTGATGCTCTACGGCGGCTCCATCATGTACGGCGAGTACCGGGGGCGGCGGCTGACCGTGCAGGACGTGTTCGAGGCCATCGGCGCCCGGAACGCCGGCAAGATCGACGACGCCGAGCTGCACGCCATCGAGTGCGCCGCCTGTCCCGGCGACGGGGCCTGCGGCGGGCAGTTCACCGCCAACACCATGGCCACCGCCTTCGAGATGCTGGGCGTGTCCCCCATGGGCGCCAACGGCGTGCCGGCCGCCGACGCGCACAAGGAGGAGGTCGCGTTCGAGGCCGGGCGCCTGGTGATGGACCTGCTGGGCCGGGGCGTGCGGCCGCGGCAGATCATCACCCGGCGCGCGCTGCAGAACGCCATCGCCGGGGTCCTGGCCACCGGCGGCTCCACCAACGCGGTCCTCCACCTCCTGGCGGTGGCCCGGGAAGCGGGCGTGAAGCTGGCCATCGACGAGTTCGACCGGCTGGCCCGGCGGACCCCGCTCCTGGCCGACATGAAGCCCTGGGGTCGCTTCACCGCCCCCGAGATGCACGAGGCGGGGGGCATGGCCGTCGTCGCCCGCCGGCTGCTGGAGGCCGGCCTCCTGAACGCCGACGAGCGCACCGTGACCGGACGCACCATCGGCGAGGAGGCGCGCGCGGCCCGCGAGACGCCCGGGCAGCAGGTCATCCGGCCCCTGGCCGACCCCATCGCCCGGCACGGTGGGCTGGCCATCCTCAAGGGCAACCTGGCGCCCGAGGGCTGCGTGGCCAAGCTGGCCGGCCACAGCGAGGAGACCTTCCGCGGCCGGGCCCGGGTCTTCAACCGCGAGGAGGACGCCTTCCAGGCCGTCAAGGCCGGCCGGATCAAGCCGGGCGACTTCATCGTCATCCGCTACGAGGGGCCTCGGGGTGGCCCCGGCATGCGCGAGATGCTGCACGTGACGGGCGCGCTGCAGGGCGCGGGCCTGGGGGGCAGCGTGGCGCTCATGACCGACGGGCGCTTCTCGGGCGCCAGTCACGGCTTCATGGTGGGGCACGTCGCTCCCGAGGCGGCGGCCGGCGGGCCCATCGCGGCCGTCAGGGACGGCGACACCATCGTGCTGGACGTCAAGGCCCGGCGGCTCGACCTGGAGGTGCCGGCGGCCGAGATCCGCAAGCGGCTCCGGAGCGTCAAGCCGCCGAAGCCGCGTTACGTCACGGGCGTGATGGCGAAGTACGCCCGGCTGGTCTCGAGCGCCTCGGAGGGCGCCGTCACCGGCTGAGCGACCGCATCCCGCCTGGCAGCCGCGCGGGCGGGCCGGGGGAGCGTGATCGGTGGAGCGTCTGCTGCTGGTGTGTCTGGGCGGGGCCATCGGCAGCGGATGCCGGTATCTGGTGGGCATCCTGGCCGCGCGCTGGCTCGGCACCGACTTTCCGTGGGGGACGCTCGTGGTCAACCTGGCGGGCGCCTTCGTCATCGGCTTCGTGCAGCAGGTGGGCCTGGCGACCCTGCTCATCCCCGACACCACCCGCCTCTTCCTGACGACCGGGATGATGGGCGGGCTCACGACCTACTCCACCTTCAGCTACGAGACGGTGCGCCTGCTCGAGACCGGCGCCTGGCCCCAGGCGGCGGCCAACGTCCTGGTGACCACCGTCCTGTCGCTGGCGCTCTGCTTCCTGGGGATCGCGACCGGGCGGCTCCTGCTCCCGTTCAGGAGCTGAGCGTGCGGCGCATCGAGGGCGAGCAGATCCTGATGCGCGTCTTCCTGGGCCAGTCGGACCAGTGGCAGGGCCGCCCGCTCTACGCGGCGCTGCTGGAGCTGTTTCGCTCCCGCGGGCTGGCGGGGGCCACGGTGCTCCAGGCGGTGGCCGGGTTCGGGCCCGACTCCATCGTGCACACGGCGAAGCTGCTCCGCCTCTCCCAGGACGTGCCCATCGTCATCGAGGTCGTGGACAGCCCGGAGCGGCTGGAGGCGGTCCTGCCCGAGGTGGACCGGATGATGCAGGGCGGACTGATCACGATGGAGAAGGTGCGCGTCATCCACTACGAGCGGAGCGGAGACGACGCCGGCTAGGACAACCCGTCAGGCCAGCGTAGCTCTCGAACGCGACGCGGGCGGTTAGACTCTAGGTGGCAGCCGGGCCGGATCCGGCGCTTCGGCCCGGCGCTCCTGCCAGCGCGGCGCTTATTAGCTCGAGCTCCGACGCGCCTCGTCACGCACACCATCCGCTCGCGCCATACCGAGATCCCCGCGATGGTCGCGGGCTCGAGGAAGCCGGCGAAGAGGGCGACGAACGGCTGCCGCTCGGCCGCCGTGCGCCGAGCCGGTCGAACAGTCTCCGATACCCTTCGGCGTCTTCGGCAAAGGGTGTTGGCTTGAGGAGCACGGCCGACGCCTCATCCACCGCCGCCACCACGTGCTGCTCGGCCGCCACATCGATCCCGACGAAGCGCATGCACGTCCTTTCCGACGGGACTGGTCGGGAGCCTCGGAGCCGGTGCTCATGCCCACGCTTGTGCACGCGAGGACGCCGTTTGGCGCCTGAGGATACCGTTCGAGTCTTGAGCACCAAGCGAGGGCGCCAATCTCAGGCCCGAGGACAACGCCTCAGCCGTGCCACGGCGACCCTCTCCCGGATCCCGTCTCTTCTCAGTCCGGGGACCTCCCCCTGGCTCAGTGGATAGCGTACAAGCCGAGGCCGCGTTCCTTCACCCGCTCTCCTCGCTGACGGAGCGGGACGTGCGCGCCACCATCGCCCCGGTGGTGTCGCCGGCGAAGTCATTCGGCACCACGTAGGCGGGTGGCGAGCTCTCGCTGGGCGGCTCGACCGGTGAGCCTCGGCGACGGCGGGCGGGCGGTCCCGGTCGGCTTACGCCTCGCGACCAGCGCCGGGGAGCCCACGGGCGCTTCAGCGACAGCGAGGCGGGCCCGGGCGTTCATTTCGGGCCAAATCGCTTTGACTCATTTTCGACAGTTGCTTTTCGGGACTGCCGGAATTCCGGATAGTTAGGCGACAGCCAGCGCACTTTACCACTACGCCGGGACCTCGACCTCCGTCTCAGCCGCGGGTGGTGACGATGCGCCG
>JBBIIW010000211.1:0-5683 GCA_037446305.1 Candidatus Rokuibacteriota bacterium | reverse complement strand
CATAGATCCCGGGGCCGAAAGCAGGGAGCCGCCCCGCCCCGGGACCTATGCCGGCGCCGCCGTGACCTCGCGCAGGCGCCGCTCCAGGAAGCGCCGCTCGGCGTCGTTGGTCACCAGGGCCAGCGCGCGCCGGTAGCTCGCGGCCGCTTCCGGCAGGGCGCCCAGGCGCCGCAGGAGGTCGGCGCGCGCGCCGTGCAGCAGGTGGTACCGCTCGAGCGCGCCGCCGCTCGCCAGGGCGTCCACGAGCTCCAGCGCGGCCTTCGGGCCGTGCACCATCGCCACCGCCGCCGCCCGGTTCAGGGAAACGACCGGCGAGGGGTGCACGCGCTCCAGCACGTCGTAGAGGCCCAGGATCTGCGGCCAGTCGGTGTCCTCGGCCCGGGCCGCCTGGCAGTGCAGGGCCGCGATCGCGGCCTGGAGCGCGAACGGGCCCGGGCCGCCCCGCAGGGCCTGCTCCACCAGGGGCAGCGCCTCGGCGATCTGCCGGCGGTTCCAGCGGCTCCGGTCCTGGTCCTCGAGCAGGACGAGGTCGCCGTGCTCGTCCAGGCGCGCGGGACGCCGGGCGTCGTGGAGCAGCATGAGGGCCAGGAGCCCGGCGGCTTCCGGGGGCGGCTCGGGCCCCATGAGCGCCGCCAGCAGGCGCGCCAGGCGGATCGCCTCGTCGCACAGATCCGTCCGCACCAGCTGCTCGCCGCGGGTGGCCGCGTACCCCTCGGTGAAGATGAGATAGATGACCGCCAGCACCGCCTCCAGCCGGCCGGGCATCTCCTTCATGTCCGGCACGGCGTACGGGATGCCCGCGTCCCGGATCTTGGCCTTGGCCCGCACCAGGCGCTGGGCCATGGTGGGCACGGGCACCAGGAAGGCGCGGGCGATCTCCTCGGTCTGCAGCCCGCCGAGCGCGCGGAGCGTGAGGGCCACCTGGGCGTCCAGGGCCAGCGCCGGGTGACAGCAGGTGAAGAGGAGCCGCAGGCGGTCGTCGGGGATGGCGTCCGGATCGATCTCGGGCGCCTCCGCGGCCGCCTCCTGGGCTCTCGCGTACTCCTCCAGCTTCTCGGCGAATCGCGCGCGACGCCGGATGCGGTCGATGGCCTTGTGGCGCGCAGTCTGGACGATCCAGGCTCGCGGCGCGTCGGGGACGCCCGACACCCGCCACTGCTCGGCGGCCGCGGCGAAGGCCTCCTGGGCCGCCTCCTCGGCCAGGTCGAAGTCGCCGACCAGCCGGATCAGGGTCGCGACGATATGCCCCCAGTCGGTCCCATAGACCGTCTCGATGGCCGTGTCGGCGTCCCGGGATGGCGCCACAGGGGATAATCTACCGCCGGTGTCGAGGACGCCCCCTCCCGTTCGACTCATGCATGGAGGCGACCCGTGAAGTACATGCTGCTGATCTACCTGGACGGCTCCTGCTGGAGCCGCAGCCAGCCCGAGCGCGAGCAGATCTACCTGGGCCAGCTGAAGCTGTCGCAGGAGCTGACCGACCAGGGCAAGTACCTGGGCGGCTCCCCCCTCCACCCGCCGTCCACCGCCACCACCGTGCGGGTCCGCGACGGCAGGCGGCTGGTGACCGACGGCCCGTTCGCGGAGACCCGCGAGCACCTCGGGGGCTACATGCTGATCGACGTCGAGGACCTGGACGAGGCCATCGCGATCGCGGAGCGGGGCCCGGTGGCGGCCGCGGGCAGCGTCGAGATCCGGCCGCTGCGGGAGGGCCCGCCGTAGCCCGCCAGGGACGCCGGTCCGCGAGCTGGAGACCGAATCTGCGTCAGGAAGGAGTTTCAGGGATGAGCACGGTGCGGGTGCTGATCGGCACCAGGAAGGGCGCGTTCGTGGCCACGGCCGACGGCAAGCGAGCGCAGTGGGACATCGGCGGCCCCCATTTCGGAGGCTGGGAGGTGTACCACCTCAAGGCGTCGCCGGCCGATCCTGACCGCCTGTACGCCTCGCAGTCGAGCGGCTGGTTCGGGCAGATCATCCAGCGGTCGAGCGACGGGGGCAGGACCTGGGAGGTCCCCGGCGGGGAGAAGGTCCCTCAGCCCTACGATCCGCCGGGCAGCGCGAGCAACGCGTTCGTGTACGACACGTCGCCCGGGACGGGCCGGCCCCTCACCACGCACCAGTGGTACGACGGCACCCAGCGTCCCTGGGAGTTCAAGCGCGTCTGGCACCTGGAGCCGTCGCTGACCGACCCCGACACGGTGTACGCCGGCGTCGAGGACGCCGCCCTGTTCCGGACCACGGACGGCGGCCGGTCCTGGCAGGAGCTGGCCGCGCTGCGCGCGGTGAAGGGACACCTCTGGCAGCCGGGCGCCGGGGGCCTGTGCCTGCACACGATCCTCCTGGACCCGGTCAACCCGGGCCGGATCTTCGTCGCCATCTCCGCGGCGGGCGTCTTCCGGACCGACGACGCCGGCCAGACCTGGCGGCCCATGAACCGGGGCCTGCGGTCCGAAGGGATCCCGGACCCCACCGCCGAGGTGGGGCACTGCGTGCACCGGATCGCGATGCACCGCTCGCGCCCGGGCGTGCTCTTCATGCAGAAGCACTGGGACGTCATGCGCAGCGACGACGCGGGCGAGCGCTGGCGGGAGGTCAGCGGCGACCTGCCGACCGACTTCGGCTTCCCGATCGACGTGCACGCCCACGAGCCGGAGACGATCTACGTGGTGCCCATCACGAGCGACTCCCTGCACTACCCGCCCGACGGACGGCTGCGGGTGTACCGGAGCCGCACGGGCGGCCAGGAGTGGGAGGCGCTGGCGAAGGGGCTGCCCCAGCGCCACTGCTACGTGAACGTGCTGCGGGACGCCATGGCCGTGGACAGCCTGGAGCCCTGCGGCGTGTACTTCGGCACCACCGGGGGGCAGGTCTACGTCTCGGCCGACGCCGGCGAGAGCTGGGCGCCGATCGCCCGCGATCTCCCGGCCGTCGTCTCCGTGGAGGTCCAGACGCTGCCGTGATCCGGGTGGTGCTGCCCGCCCACCTGCGGGCGCTGGCAGGCGTGGACGGCGAGGTGACGCTGGAGGTCCCGGCCCCGGTCACCCAGCGCACGGTGCTGGACGCGCTGGAGCGGCGGTACCCGGTGCTGCGGGGGACGATCCGGGACCACGTCACCCGGCGGCGGCGTCCGCTGGTCCGGTTCTTCGCCTGCGGCGAGGACCTCTCCCACGAGGCGCCCGACACGCCATTGCCGGCGCCGGTCGCCGCCGGGGCCGAGCCGCTGCTGGTCGTGGGCGCCATGGCCGGCGGGTAGGGGCGGTCGAGGCGTCGCCTATACTGGAGGCCGTGAGCGTCGCCCGGGGCCTCCCCGAGACCGTCGAGCCCGACCCGCGCCTCGTCCGCTGGACCCACGCCATCTACGCACTGCACGCCGTCAGCCTCGTCACCGGCATCGTCGGCGCCGCCACGGTCGTGGGCGCCTTTCTCATCGGCTGGCCGTCGCTGATCGCGGTCGTCCTGAACTACGTCAAGCGCGGCGAGACCCGCGGCACCTGGCTCGAGTCCCACTTCCGCTGGCAGATCCGCACCTTCTGGTTCGGCGCGCTGTGGGCGGGCCTCTGCCTGCTCTTCGTCGTCCTCACGCTCGGGGTGGGGCTGCTCGTCGTCTGGCTGCCGCTCTTCGCCGTCGGGCTCTGGTTCATCTACCGGATCGCCCGCGGCTGGCTGGCGCTCGGCGACCGCCGGCCGATGTACGCGTAGTCGGCCGCAGCGCCGGCCCGTCCGGCCGCCCGCTCGCGCGGGCGGCGATTTGCTGGTATCGTGCGCGGCGCACGCTTCGACCCTCCACCATCAGGACGACAGGAGGCGCGCATGAAGGGACGCGACGTGATGGCGGTGATGCTGGGCATCGGACTGGCCGTGGCCACGGCGGCGAGCGCCGCGGCCCAGACGGTCAAGATCACGCCGCTGGGGAGCCACGACGGGGAGTTCTGTCCCCTGGACCGGGCGATGATCTTCGAGGACCCCGACGGCACCCGCATCCTCTACGACGCCGGCCGGACCGTGCGGGGGCCGGACGACCCCCGGCTGGGCCGGATCGACGCCGTGCTGCTGAGCCACGTGCACGGCGACCACCTGGGCGACGTCATCCAGCCGTCGGCCAACGCGGGCGAGTGCGGGAAGCCCGACGTCTCGGTGAAGGCGACGCCGAACTCGAACACCGTGAACATCGCCGCCGGCAAGAAGGCACGGCTGATCGTGGGCGGCGAGATGCCGGCCTTCTTCGCCCGCAAGATGCAGGCGGCGGGGGGCGATCCCAGGCAGGTCCAGCTCCTGCGCTTCGGGGCCCTGGCGCGGGTGGGCAAGGTGGGCGTGGCCAGCGTGCCCGCCGTCCACAGCAACGGGCTGTCGCCGGACTTTCTCGAGCACGCCGAGGCGCTGCGGGCCAACGGGCTGACCGCCTACGTGGGGCCGCCGGGCGGCTACGTGCTGATGTTCAGCAACGGGCTGGTCGCCTACCTGTCGGGCGACACCGGCATCACGGCCGAGCAGGACGTCGTGGTCCGGCGGCACTACAAGGCCAACCTGGCCGTCATCAACATCGGCGACGTCTTCACCACCGGGCCGACGGAGGCCGCCTACGTCATCAACGAGCTGGTGCAGCCGGCGTCCGTCATTCCCTCCCACGCCAACGAGGTCGCGACGAAGGGCGGCAAGCTCCTGCCCAACACGCGGACGGAGGCCTTCATCAAGGCCGTCCGGGTGCCGGCCCACCTGCCGCTGAGCGGAAAGACGATGGAGTTCGACGGCAGCGGCAAGTGCGTCTCCGGCTGCTGAGGGCCGGACCGATCCCGGTTCCCTGAACGCGGTTCCGGGACGCCTGCCGCCGGGGCGTCCCGGAGCCCTCGCCCGCCGCCTCCCCGCCCCGGCGCCCGGATCCGACCGTCGCCGTTCCGGCTGCTCAGCCCTGCTCAGTTCTGAGCAGCCCCGGGCCGACCGGCGCAGCCGGCGCTCGTCCAACCCCTCGACCTGGTTGACATCCCGCCGTGGCGCGGCCCTTGAACGGCGGCCTGCGCCCGGGGGAGCCGGCCATGGAGCATGGCGCCACGGCGCCCGAGGCGGGGCGAGCGAGGAGGCCGCGGAGAGTCGCCGTGGTCACGGCGGTCGCCGCCCTGCTCGTGTCCCTGTCGTCCCCGGGCCCGGGCCGGGCCCAGTCGGAGCGATCCGCCGGCGACCTGCCCGTCGTCGGCGTCCGCATCGTCAACGACACGGACGCGCGTCTGTCGCTGACCATCTCCTCGCCCTGCGGGGACCGTGCCCTGCTCCGGCCCGGCCAGGCCGTCGTGCTCGACGGCTGTCTCCGGTGGGGGCTCGTGTATCACGTGCGCGCGGTCTTCTGGACGGACGGCGGCGTGCTCGAGCGGCAGGACCTCCTCTTCCTCGCGCGTCCGGGCCAGGACTGGGTGTTCCACCGCCGCCCGACCCTCGCCGACCACGCCACCGTCGCGCCCGGCGCCCGGCGCTAGCCGCGATGGTGTCCGGACGCGAGGCCTGGCTGCTGGCCCCGGTGCTGCTGGTCGGCGTCCTCACGGCCGGGGTGCCGTCGGGCCCCCCGGGCGTGGGCGTCCGGTGGAGCCCCGCGCAGGCCCCCGAGGGAACCACGCTGCACGCGAGCGACCCCCCCGCGGTCCGGCGGGCCCGGACCGGGGCGTGGCAGGCGGCCGTGGCCAGCCGGCGCTGGGAG
>JBBIIW010000210.1:0-5761 GCA_037446305.1 Candidatus Rokuibacteriota bacterium | reverse complement strand
GGGCGCCGGCGTCCTCCGGACGATCAGGGCGCCGCCGCCGCGCTCACCGCCCGCCGGGGCCGTAGGCGGCGTCCCATCCCCAGGCCCCGCCGCCGGCGCCGCGGGCGGCCATCCGCATGCGGACGACGTTCGCGATCTCCTCGGCATCGCCGGCGACGAGCGCCTTGGTGGCGCACACCGAGGCGCACATCGGCAGCTTGCCCTCCGCGATCCGGTTGGAGCCGTACAGCCGCCGCTCGCGCTCCGACAGCGGCGTCTCCGGGCCCCCGGCGCAGTAGGTGCACTTGTCCATGACCCCCCGGGCGCCGAACGGGGCCGCCTTGGGAAACTGCGGCGCGCCGAACGGACAGGCGTAGAGACAGTACCCGCACCCGATGCAGGTCTCCTTGTTGAGCGCCACGATGCCGTCGGGGCGGTGGAACAGCGCGTCCACCGGGCACACCGCCACGCACGGCGCCTTCGAGCAGTGCATGCAGGGGACGGCCACGTTGGTCTCGCCCGGCTCGCCCTCGTTGATGGTCACCACCCGGATGCGGGCGATGCCGGTCGGCACGTTGTTCTCGTTCTTGCAGGCCACCTCGCAGCCGCCGCACTCGATGCAGCGCTTGACGTCCACGTAGAACTTCATGCGCGCGGGGGCGTACTTGAGCTCGGGCCCCTCCGCGGTCCGGCGGGGGATCGTCACCGTCTGCTCAGCCATGGCTCGTCACCCCCTCACGCCTTCCTGAGCCGGCACAGGCTGGTCTTCGTTTCCTGCATCTGGGTGAGCCGGTCGTAGCCGTAGGTGGTCACGGTGTTCGCCGACTCCCCGATCGCGTAGGGGACGTAGCCCTCGGGGAACCGCGGGGCCAGCGACCGGCCCTCGAACACGCCGCCCCAGTGGAAGGGCAGGAACACGGTGTCGGGCCCCACCCGCTTGGTGACCTTGACCTTGACCTTCACGCGGCTGGGCTTGCCGTCCATGTCCTCCGGCGTCTCGACCCACACCCAGTCGCCGTGCCGGAGGCCGTGGTCGTGGGCCAGCTTGGGGTGGATCTCGGCGTACATCTCGGGGTTCAGCTCCACCAGCCAGGGGGAGTTGCGCTCCTGGGCGCCCCCGCCCTCGTACTCCACGACGCGGCCGGTGGTGAGGATGATCGGGTACTGCTTCACCCAGTCGGGCTTCTGCATGCTCTTGTACGGCTGGGGGACGCGGTAGTGCTCCTTGACGTCGTCGTAGGTCGGCCAGGCCGTGATCAGGTCCGGCCGCGGACTGTGGATGGGCTCGCGGTGAACGGGCAGCGGGTCGGGGATGTTCCACGAGTTGAAGCGCGCCCGCCCGTTGCCGTACGGGCTCCGGCCCTCGGCCAGCGCCTTCTTGATGGCGCCCAGCGTGAGGTCGGTGGCGTAGTCCTTCTCGGCCGGGTACCCCTCGCCGGGACCGCCGGGAGGCGCCGAGCCCGGCGCGGCCAGCAGCGTCCGGCCGTCGGGGGCCTTGGGGCCCCAGGAGGCCCGGAAGCCGCACCCGCCCTCGGCCACCGGGATGTCGTTGCGGTAGAGGATGGGCGTGCCGGGGTGGGTGTCCGTCCAGCACGGCCACGGCAGGCCCCAGGACTCGCCGTTCACCGGTCCGCCCACCGCCTTCTTGGTCTTGATGTCGAAGACGTGCGCCCACTCCTGCTGGCGCTTCAGCCGCTCGGGCGTGTGGCCGGCGTAGCCGATGGACAGCGCGCCCATGTTGATCTCGCGGAGGACGTCGTTCATCGTCTCCTCGGAGAACGACTTGGCCTCCTTGACGTTCGCCGGCAGGCCGCGCCAGCCCCCCTTCATGTTGTGGGTGAACTGCTTGCGGAACCCGAGCCGCTCGGCCAGGTCCACCATGATGGCCAGGTCGGTGCGCGCCTCCCACACCGGCTCCACCACGCGCTGCCGGTACTGGTTGTCGCGGTTGGTGTTCACCGACGAGCCCCACTGCTCGTAGTTGGTGGCCGCCGGCAGGAGGTAGATGCCGTCGCCCCGCTCGGGCAGCACCGCGGTGTTGGTGACGAAGGGGTCGACGTCGACGATGAGCTCGACCTTCTCCAGGGCCTTCTTCACCCGGTCCATCTGCTGCATGGCCTGCGTGGAGTGGCCCCAGAACATGACGGCCTTCAGGTTCACGTCCTGGCCCAGCTCCTTGGGGTCCAGCAGCACGCCCTCGTACCACCGGGCCACGGTGAAGCCGGGCTTCTCCATCATCTGCTTGTTCTTGAACCGGCTCAGCAGCCACTCGTAGGGGACGTCCCAGACCTTCGCCCAGTGCTTCCAGGCGCTCTCGCCGATGCCGTAGTAGCCGGGCAGGGTCTCGGGGCCGCCGCCGATGTCGGTGACCCCCTGGATGGAGTCGTGGCCGCGGAAGACGTCGCAGCCGCCGCCCGGCTTGCCCATGTTGCCCAGCACCATCTGCAGGTGGCAGTAGGTGCGGACGATGCCGGTGCCGTGGCTGTGCTGCGTGCCGCCCATGGCCCAGATGACGGTGCCGGGCCGGTTCTCGGCCAGCGCCCGGGCCACCCACTGCAGATCGGCCTCGGGGACGCCGGTGATGTCGGAGACCGTCCGGGGATCGTACCGGGCGATCTCGGCCTTGAACTCCTCGAAGCCGTAGGTCCGCTCCTGGATGAACTTCTTGTCCTCCCAGCCGTTGGCCAGGATGATGTTGACCAGCCCGTAGACGAAGGCCACGTCGGTCCCCGACCGGATGCGGACGTACTTGTTGGCGAAGGCCGACGTCTTGGTGAAGCGGGGATCGACGGAGATGATGACGGCCCGGTTCGTCTCCTTGGCCGTCAGGATGTGCTGCATGGAGATGGGATGGTTCTCAGCCGGGTTCATGCCGATGATCATGATGCTCCGGCTGTTGCGGATGTCGTTCTGGTGGTTCGTCATCGCGCCGTACCCGAACACGTTGGCCAGACCGGCCACAGTGGTGCTGTGTCAGATACGCGCTTGGAAGTCCGCGTTGTTCGTCCCCCACATCGCCGCCCACTTGCGGATGGCGTAGCCGTTCTCGTTCGACTGGTGGGCGGAGAAGTTGATGTGCAGGACGTCGGGGCCGTGCTGCTTCCGGAGGTCCAGGAGCTTGGTGCTGATCTCGCCCAGCGCCTGGTCCCAGGAGACCCGCTTCCACTTGCCGCCCTCGAGCTTCATGGGGTAGCGCAGGCGCTTGTCGCTGATGACCGCCGAGCGCGCCGCCGCGCCCTTGGAGCAGAGGCTGCCCTGGTTGATCGGGTGCTCGAACCACGGCTCCTGGCTCACCCACACCCCGTTCTCGACCTCGCCGATGAAGCCGCAGCCGACCGCGCACTTCGTGCAGATCGTCTTGTACTGCTCGGTCTTGGGCGCCGCCGCCGGCGCTCGCGACTGGGCCCCCGCCTCCCGGGCGATCGACGGGGCGAGCGCGAGCCCCACGCCGCTGATGCCGGCGGCCTTGAGGAAGCCCCGCCGGCTGACGGCGGGGGCGACGCTCTCGAGACCGGCGGGCTTCAGGGTCCCGTTGCCGCTGACTCGAACGAGCTTCATCCCAGGCCTCCCTTAGCGGTAGAGCGTCCGGTAGTAGCGCTCGACGTCCTCGGTCCGCCGGTACAGCACGGGCGCCGCCGGAGCCGGCGCCGGCGCCTCCGCACGGGCGGCGGCGGGGCGGGCGCCTCGGCTCAGCGCGGCGACCGCGCCGGCCCCCGTGAGCAGGCCGGCGAGAAAGGTGCGACGCGCGGGCTTCTTGCTCTCGGTCATGGCGGGTTCTCCTAGCTGAGGGACACCAGCGAGCTGCACGAGCAGGCGTGATCGCCCTCCTCGTGGAGCTCGGCGTTGACCCAGTACCCGACCTTCAGGTCCTCGAGCGTGCCTCCCATGGTGCCCAGCGTGCACGGCTCGACGACCTCGATGTTGGCGTCGGCGGACACGGTCACGGTCACCTCGCGGCCGTCGTCGAGCGCGAGGAGGACGCGATGCTGGGCGGGGTCGATCATCCGGATCTGGCCAAGCGCCAAAGGACGCCACCCCCTCTCGATACTGGTGGCTGCATTAGGTACTTCGCCCTACCACCCTTGTCAAGAGCCCCCTCCTGTCAGGACCCGCCCTCCTCGGGGTCCCCCGGGCTGTCGCCGGCCCCAGCGTCCAGGAGGGGACCACGCCAGTCCCCGGTGCCGGCGTACCGCTGCCTGGCCTGCTCCAGGGTCGCCACCGGGCCCGGGTCCCAGCCCTCCATCAGGCGCCGCTCGAACGCCAGGAAGCCCTCGAGGAGCGCGCCGACCGCCCGGTAGAACGGGGCCCCGCCGGCCTGGGCCAGATCCCGGGCAGCTGCCGGGGCCCACACCAGCAGGTGGCCCTTGAGGAAGGCGGCCTGGGCGCGCAGCCAGCGGGCCTCCTCCTCGTGGTCGGCGGCCTCGGCCTGGCGCCGGATCAGCCGGCGCATGACGTCCAGCTCGAAGGCCAGGAAATCCTCCGGCTCGGCATAGCCGCCGTCCTTGACGATCCCCAGGCGCGCCAGCTCACCCCGCAGGGCGGCCAGTGGACGGTCCAGGACGTGCCCGGTCAGGTAGAACGACTCGTAGAGGTTCAGCTCCGGGTGCGGGGGGCCGATGAAGAGCCGCGTGTATTCCTCCCGCGCGGCCTCGCCCGCCTGCTCGGCCGGGGTGTCGGCCAGGAACGCCTCGATGCGGCGCCAGCCCTCGACCAGCTCGGGGACCTCCTCGCGGAGGGCCGCGATGCGCGCCCCCAGCCCGAGGCCGAGCCCGCGCACCAGGCCCCCGTCCGGCTCTCGCCACAGGAGCGAGACGAGGAGCCCGTAGTAGTCCTCGCGGAAGCCGAGCAGCTCCCGGTCGCCGACCATCAGGCCGACTCCAGGCCGCCCCCTGCCTCGCGCTGGAGCTTGCCGTACGCGCTGGCCAGGAAGGCCCGGTATGCGGGGTCCTCGGCCAGCGGCCGGTCCCCTCGCCTGGCCCGCTCGACCTCCTCGTCGTCGAGAGCCCTGGCCGCCGCCCGCTCGATGGCGCCGAAGAGCGCGCCGGGCTCCCCGGGCACGGCCGCCAGCGGCAGGACCTCCTCCTCCCAGCGGCGCCGCCAGAGCCCCTGGTACGGCCAGCGCTCCAGGAACCGGCCGGCCTCGTCGAGCGCCCGGGCCAGCGGCAGCCCGGCCGTCTCCTGCAGGTCGGCCACGTCGCGCCAGCGGTCCAGCGCGAGATGACGGATGAACGCCTCGCGGGCGACGTCGATCAGGCTCTGGCCCTCGACCCGGCGATCACGCCGCGCCCCCCGGCTCATGGCTCCCACCCCTCCTGGACGGCCGCCATCGCCGCCACCGCCCGGCAGTCCGGGCACATCCGCAGCAGGGTGCGGCGCTGGCCGGCAAAGGTATCGAGGAGGGCGGCCATCCCGAGCACCTTGGCCTCGATCACCTCCACGGCGCGGCGATTGCCGAACGGCCTGCCGCAGCGGGCGCACCCCAGCAGCTCGTCCTGGACGACCGTCTGGTGCGTGAGGGCTGCGCGATCCAGCGGGATCTCCGCCCGGAGGGTGATGACCGCCTCGGGGCACGCCGGCGCGCAGAGCCCGCAATTCACGCACGCGATCCGCCGCAGCTCGAGCGCCTGGCGGGCCTCGTCGAAGCGGAAGGCGTGGGTCGGGCACACGTTGACGCACGTGCGGCAGACGGTGCAGCCGGCCGCCCGGACCTCGGGGACCGCGAACGGCGCCGCGGCCGGGACGGGCACCGGGCCCGGCTCGCGCCCGGTGGCGGCGACCAGCG
>JBBIIW010000209.1:0-5800 GCA_037446305.1 Candidatus Rokuibacteriota bacterium | reverse complement strand
GTACGTGGCGGCGTTCGCGGCCGCCGGAGGCCTGGGCTTCGCCACGGCCTCGCTGCTCGCCGGCGTCCTCGCCGACCAGCTCCCGCCCCGCTTCACGCTCGGCGCCTGGCCGCTGACGAACGTGCACGTGCTCCTCGCGCTCTCGGCCGTGGCGCGGCTGGCCGCCGGCAGCCTGGTGGCCGGCATCGAGGCGCGCCAGGCGCGGACAACCGGCGACCTGCTGCGCGCGATCGGGGGCGGGCTGGGGGCCGCCCGCGGGCGCCGCCGGGCGACAATCCTGCCCGCCCCGCTCCGCCTCGGCCGCCACTGACGCCCCCGGCGGGACCCCCCCGGTTGCAGCTCGGGAGCCGGCCGGCCACGATGGGTCGCGTGGAAGGTGCCGACCCGCGCCGCTACCACCGCCGGCAGCTGCTCCTCGGGCTGCTGGGGCTGGCGGTCACCGCCGCCTATCTGGCTGCCGTCCTGCTCGCCGGCCTGGCGCCGCAGGTGGATGCGCTCGCCCGCCGCCTCGCCGGCGCCCTGCCCTGGCGGGTCGCGATCGTTGCGCTCGCGGTGGGGGGCCTGCACTGGCTGCTCACCCTTCCCCTGGCCTGGCTGCGCGGCTACTGGCTGCCGCGGCAGTACGGCCTGCTCCACCAGCCCCTGGGCGCCTGGCTGGGCGACCGCGCCAAGGCGGCCCTGATCGGCGGGCTCCTCGGCCTCCTGAGCCTCGAGGTCGTGTACGCGCTGCTGGCCTCGACGCCCTGGTGGTGGCTGTGGGCGGCGCTGGCCCTGGTGGCGCTGGAGCTGGCCGTGACGGTCGTGTTCCCGGTCTGGCTGCTGCCGCTGTTCTACCGTCTCACACCGCTGGCCGACGATGATCTCCGGCGGGCGCTGCTGGCCCTGGCCGAGCGCGCCGGGACGCCCGCCCTCGGGGTGTGGGTGGCGGACCAGTCGCGCAAGAGCCGGACCGCCAACGCGGCGGTAGCCGGGCTGGGCGGCACCCGCCGCATCCTCCTCTTCGACACGCTGCTGGCCCGGTTCAGGCCCGACGAGATCGAGGCCGTGCTCGCCCACGAGCTGGCCCATCGGGTCCACCACGATCACTGGCGGGCGCTGGGCGTGCAGGCCCTCGTCACGCTGGCCGCCCTGCGGATCACCGACGGGCTGCTGCGGGCGGGCGTCCCGCTCTGGGGACTGAACGGCCCCGCCGATCCGGCCGGCGTCCCCTGGCTGGCGGCGATCGGCCTGGGCCTGGGGCTGCTGGCCACGCCCGCCGTCAACGCCTTTTCCCGTCGGCTCGAGCGGCAAGCCGACGACTTCGCCCTGGCCCTCACCCGCGACATCGACGGCTTCGTGGGGGCCATGCGGCGCCTGGCCGAGCTCAACCTCGCCGAGCCGGACCCGCATCCCCTCAAGGAGTTCCTGCTCTACTCCCACCCCTCCGTCGGCCGGCGGATCGCCCGGGCGCGGGCCCGGGGCTAGTCGTCGGCGGCCGCGACGAAGATGAAGGGGTTCTCGGCCAGGTCGAGGATGCGGACGCTGTCTCCCAGGACGAGCACCCGGGGACGGAGCGGATGCCGGCGGTTGACGCTGATGACCTCCGCCACGTCGCCGGTGCTCAGTGTGACCCGGGAGCCGGGCGGGAACACGGTCAGCTCGCCCAGCAGCGTGCGGAGCGCGGTGGGCGGCCAGGCGTGGCGGCGCCGGAGGATCTCGCGCATGGCCTCGTGCGGCTGCCGCCGCCCGCGCTCGGCGGTGGAGCCCGTCAGCCTCACGTAAGTCTCGGCCACCGCGATCAGGGTGGCGGGCTCCCCGGCTCCGGCCACCGGCGTGCCGGCCGGGGAGGCATGGCTGCGGACGGCGGCGATGACACCAGGCAGCGGCAGGCCGCGTTCGGCCAGCATCCGGGCCGACACGCCGGCGTGGGACTCCATCAGCCTCGCCTCGGCGGCGCTGGCCGGCTGCCCGCCGCGGAGGACAGTCTCCCGGACGCCCCAGAGGCTGACATCGGCCAGGGCGGCGGCGAGGCCCAGCTCCAGCAGGTCGCGCCGCGCGTAACCCAGCCGCTGTCCGAGCCGGAGGCAGAGCACGGCGAGCCGCGCCTGGCGGAGCGCCAGCGCCGGCGCCTCCTCCGCCCCCGGCGGCGTGTGGGCGACCCAGAACAGCTCGTCCGAGCCGTCGAGCGAGGCGCGGCTGTGGTCGAGTGCCTCCAGGAGACGGGTCCAGTCGAACTCGGGCTCGTCCCCGGCCAGCCGGCGCGTCGCCGCCAGCACCCCGAGCAGGCTCTCGAAGACGCGCGCCTGGCTCTCGGGCGATGCCGGCTCCGACCCCAGCGTCGGCTCGCGATCGCTCGAGGGCCAGCGCAGCATCAGCTCCGCCCCACCTTCTGCCCGCCGGCACCGATCAGGGGCAGGCACACCGAGAACCGCGACCCGCGACCCCGCTCGCTCTCGACGTCGATCCTCCCGCCGTGCTGCCGGACGATGCCCAGGCTGACCGAGAGCCCCAGGCCGGTCCCGCTCACTTCCGGCCGGGTCGTGAAGAACGGCTCGAAGATCCGTCCCAGGTGCTCGGGCGCGATGCCGGCTCCGGTGTCCTCGACGCTCACCGCGATCTCCTCGCCCGCCACCGCGGTGGTGACCGTCAGCCGGCCGCCCCCCGGCATGGCGTGGACGGCATTGGTGAGGATGTTGAGGAAGACCTGCTTCAGCCGGGCCGCATCCACGGCCACCAGCGGCATGTCGGCGGCGTAGTGCTCCTCGACGACGATGCGGGCGCACTGCGGCCGGATCAGGGCCAGCACGCGGCGCACCAGCTCGTTGAGGTCAGTCGGCTCGGGCTCGAGTGGACGCTGGCGGCCGAAGTCGAGCAGGTCACGGACGATGTCGCGGGCCCGCCCCGCCTCGCTCACGATCAGCTCCAGCGGTTCCCGGAAGGGCTCGCCGGCGGGGACCTGCTCGACCAGCATGGAGGCGAAGCCGAGCACGCTGGTGAGCGGGTTGTTGATCTCGTGGGCCACCTGCGCGGCCATCTGTCCCAGGGCGGCCAGCTTGGCCGACTGGATCAGCCGGGCCTGGGCCCGCTGCAGCGCCGCCATCTGCTGCTGCAGATCGGCGTACAGCCGCGCGTTCTCCAGCGAGCAGGCCAGGTGGCTCGCCACCACCTTCAGCAATTGCTCTTCGTCCCGCCGGGCCTCCAGCTCGACGACGGCCCGCGCCGCCATGCGGCCGATCTCCCGCTGCTGGGCGACGAGCGGCACCTTCCACTCGTACTCGCTCCAGGCCGGAGCCGGCGCCTCGGGAGAGCCGCCCGGCGCCGGCGCCTCGGCCCCGACCTCGAGACCGAAGGGCGCCGCGAGCTCGACCCGGACCGCCCGGAGGCCGATCGCCCCCGCGATGGCGGGCAGCACGCGCTCGAGCAGGCTGCGGGCGTCCAGGTCGGCCGTGACGTCCTGAAAGACGCCCTGGATGGCGGCCAGCTGGGCGGCGCGCCGCTCCAGGTGACCGTTGAGGCGGCGCAGGTCGTCCAGCCGGGCCACCACCCGGCCCACGAATCGCTGGTTCAGCTCCCGCAGCAGCGGCAGTTCCTCGTCGCGGGCCAGGCGCTCGCGCCGGCCGCGGAGGAACTCGTCCACCTGCCGGGGAAAGGCGTCGGCGTCCAGGGGCTTCGTGATGTACCCGTCGCACCCCGCGGCCAGGATGCGCTCCCGGTCGCCCGCGGTGGCGTAGGCGGTGACGGCGACGATGGGCGTGTCGCGCAGCGCCGGCAGGGCCCGCAGGGCCGCGGCCACCTCGTAGCCGTCCATCTCCGGCAGCCCGATGTCGAGGAGGATCAGCGCCGGGCGCTCCCGCAGCGCCGCCGCGATCCCGCCGGGCCCGTCCTCGGCCTCGAGGACCGTGTACTCGCGCCGCGGCAAGAGGGCCCGGACCAGCAGGCGGTTCTCGGGGTTGTCCTCGATGTGCAGCAGCGCGGTGGGCAACGCCCGGATCCTACCGGCCGGCGGCGGCCGCGGGCTCGGCCGGCGCGAACGCGTAGCGACTGATCTCGCGCAGCCGGCCCAGGGGGATGGTGAGGAACGCCGCCACCGTCATGGGATCGAACTGGGTCCCGGCCTTGCGCTCCAGCTCCTCGAGCGCGACCTCGAAGGGCATCGCCTTCCGGTAGGGCCGGTCGGACGTCATCGCGTCGAAGGCGTCCACGGTCGCCACCACCCGGGCCGCCCGCGGGATCTCCTCGCCGCACAGGCCCTCGGGATAGCCCCCGCCGTCGTAGCGCTCGTGGTGGTGGCGGACGACCAGGGACTCGCGGGCCAGGAAGCGGAGCGGCTTCAGGATGCGGTAGCCCACCTCGACGTGCTCCATGATCACCTCGTACTCCTGGCGGGTGAGCGAGCCGGCCTTGCCCAGCAGGGGCTCCAGCACGCCCAGCTTGCCGAGGTCGTGAAGCATGCCGCCGCGGCAGGCGACCATGATCTCGTCCGCCGGCAGCTTCATGGCGGTGGCCAGCTCGCCCGCGTAGAGCGACACGCGGGCCGAGTGCCCCTTGAGGTACCGGTCCTTGGCCTCGATGGCGTTGACGAAGGCGGCGATGCTCTCCAGGAGGTGGCGCTCGACGGCGTCGCCGCCTCGCACGCGGTCCAGGGCCAGGGCCATGCTCTGGGCGAACCCCAGGAACAGCTCCTTCTCGTCGGGGAGATAGGCGCCGGCGCCGGCGGGCCGGGCCAGGCAGAGCACGCCGCTGGCGTCGCTGCTGCCCCGCATGAGGGCGGCCATCGCCGGCGAGCGGTCCAGCGTGCAGGTCAGCACCTGCCGGCCGCCCGTGGCCAGCAGGTCGGTGAAGGAGCCCTGGAGCCAGGCGAGCATGGCTCGCAGCAGCGCCGGGTCACCGTCCTGGCGCGACGAGAACCTGCCGTCCCCGTCGCGCAGCAGGATCATGGCGGCCTGGCCGCCCAGGCTCCGTGCCGTGTCGCGCAGCAGCATCTCGAAGAAAGGCTCCGGCTCGGTCCCTTCCACGGCCAGCGCGCTGATGCGGAACAGCACCTCGAAGCCGAACTGCCGCCGGGCCAGGTCCTCGGCCAGGCCGGCTGGCGCCGAGGCGTACCGGGCGGACCGCGACCTCTCCTCGCGGACGCGCTCGATCAGCGCCCGCACGTCCTGCGGCGTGAACGGCTTGGCCAGGTAGTCGAAGGCGCCGTGGCGGAGACCGAACACGGCGGAGTCCACGGAGGGCACCCCCGTGATCAGCACGACCGGGGTGTCCGGCTGCCGCGTCTTCACCGCCCGCAGCAGGTCCAGACCGCTCAGGCCGGGCATCTTCACGTCGGAGATGACGAGATCATAGGACTGCTCGGCCAGCAGCGCGAGCGCCTCCTCGGCGCTGCCGGCGGCGGCGGTGGTGCACCCGTTCACGCCCAGCGCGGCGCCCAGGAAGCGCAGGATCGCGGGCTGGTCGTCAACGACGAGCACGCGCAGATCGTGCTCGCTCATTGCCCGCTCGCCAGGCGGTTGAGGAACTCCTGCCACTGCCGGGAGACGGTGCCCTTGGGGAAGCTCAGGGACGCCAGCAGCGGGTGGGGGGCAGGCCCGGCGGACCGGCCGTCGCCGCCCTCGGCCATCAGCTGCTCGGCGCCGCTGGTGGCCCACGACACGTCCTCCTCGGCGACCACCGTGGCGGCCGCGCTCGCCCCGTTCGCCGCCCGCGCGTGGTGGCCGTTCAGGCCGTTCGTTGCGTGGCCGGCGCTCCTGGCCCACGCCGCGCGCCCGAGGGGCTCCGGCCGGGCCGGGGGCGGCTCCGGATCACCGGTCGCCGCCGTGGCCGT
>JBBIIW010000208.1:0-5809 GCA_037446305.1 Candidatus Rokuibacteriota bacterium | reverse complement strand
CGCCGACCAGGGCGCGGGCCCGGGCCAGGTCGAAGCGCACCAGCGGGCCGGCCACGGCCAGGCCGGCCACCACGCGGCCGCGCCGGTCGCGCACCGGGACGGCCACGCAGCAGACCCCCGCCAGGTACTCCTCGTTGTCCTCGGCGTATCCCTGCCGCCGGATCTCCTCCAGCGCCTGGCGCAGCGCCAGCCGGCAGGTGATCGTGTTGGGAGCGTGACGCACGAGCCGCAGGGAGCGGAAGATGCGCTCCTGGACCGCCGGCGGTGCGTACGCGAGCAGCAGCTTGCCGTTGGCGGTGCAGTACACCGGGAGCCGGCTGCCGGGCTTGAAGTGGATGCGCAGCGGCCACGACGCCTCGATCCGGTCCAGGTAGACGATCTGATCGCCGGCCAGGACGGCCAGGTTGACCGTCTCCCCCAGCTTGTCCGACAGCCGCTCCAGCAGCAGCCGCCGGTTGCGGTGGGCCGGGGCGTTGCGGAGGGCCTCGAACCCCAGCTCGACCAGCCGCGCGCCCACGGCGTACCGGCGCGTCAGCGGGTCCTTCTGCACGAGCTGCGCCTGCTCCAGCAGGCGCGCGAGCCGGTGGGCGGTCGGCTTGGGCAGCCCGGCCGTCGCGCTGAGGTCGGCCAGCGTGACGGGGCCGGGCGCCCGGGCGATGTGCGCCAGGACCCCCAGCGCCTTGAGTACCGGCGATGGGTGCGTTCCGCCGGATGGAACGTTCGGTTCCATTTGCCGTTAACGGTGCCCGGCCATTAGAGAAGCAGGTGCGAAGCCTGTCAAGCCCCAATCGAAAGCCCGGGAGGCCACCGGGCGCAGATCCGGCGGCCGCCGGCCCCCCGGCTCACTCCAGCAGGACCGACGGCAGCCAGAGCGCGAGCGAGGGAAACGTCAGCACGAGCAGCAGGCCGATGACCTGCAGGACCATGAACTCCATCATGCCGAGGTAGATGTCCTTGAGGTCCCAGTCGGGCACCACGCCCTTGAGGAAGTAGGCCGACAGCGCCACCGGCGGCGACAGCCAGGCCGTCTGCAGGTTCACGGCCACGAGCGTGCAGAACCAGACGAGGTCCACCTGGAGCTGACGGACCACCGGCAGCAGGATCGGCACCACGATGAGCACGATGGGCACCCACTCCAGCGGCCAGGCCAGCAGGAAGATCACGATCATGATCGTCACCAGCATGGCCATGGGCGGCAGCGCGAGCGCGGCCAGCGACTCGCTGATCATGGCGGCCGTGCCGAGCCGCGAGAACACCGCGCCGAAGAAGTTGGAGGCCGCGGCCAGGAAGAGCACCAGGCTCGAGACCTCCAGCGTCTGCATGACGGCGTTGGAGAGCTTTCGCAGCGTGAGCCGCCGGTAGGCCACGGTCAGGACCAGCGCCCCCCCGGCGCCCATGGCCGCCCCCTCGGTCGGGGTGGCGAGCCCGAGCAGGATGCTGCCCAGGGAGGCCAGGACCAGCACCGAGGGCGGCAGCAGCCCGAGGGCGAACTCCGCGATCACCTCCCGCAGAGAGCGGGCCGCTCCTCGGCGGGCAGCGGCGGGCCCAGCTCGGGCCGGAGAAAGCTGCGCGCCATCGCGTAGGTGGTGAACAGGGTGGCCAGCAGGAGACCGGGCACGATGGCCGCCGCGAAGAGGTCCACGACCGAGACCCCGACCACCGGCCCCATGACGACGAGCATCACGCTGGGCGGGATCAGGATGCCGAGCGTGCCGCCCGCCGTGATGACGCCCGAGGCCAGCCGCACGTCGTAGCCGCTGCGCTTCATGGAGGGGCTGGCCATGACGCCCAGCAGCGTCACCGAGGCCCCCACGATGCCGGTGGCCGCCGCGAAGATGGTGGCGGTGAACATGACGGCCAGGTACAGCGAGCCGCGCACCGGGGCCAGCAGGAGCTGGAAGGCCCGGAACAGGCGGTCCATGATGCCCGCCTGCTCCAGGAGCACGCCCATGAAGACGAACAGCGGGACGGCGGCCAGCACCTGCTCCTGCATGACGCCGAAGAACTGGTAGACCATGAGCGGCACCACCTGGGCGCCGAAGCCCAGGAAGCCGAAGGCCAGGGCCAGGAAGATCAGCGTGAACGCGATCGGGAAGCCGACGAAGATCGCGCCCAGCAGGGTGAGGACGAGGAGGAGCCCCAGGACCTCCGGGGTCACGGCCAGCGGCCACGGACCGCGGCGTGGAGGCTCCTGAGCAGCTCGGCCACGCCCTGCAGGAGCAGGAGGGCCGCGCTCACGGGGATCACCAGCTTGAGCAGGTAGATGGGCGCCCGCCAGGCGCTGGTCACCGCGCGCTCGTCCTGCAGCCACGAGGTCCAGGCGAAGCCCCAGCCGGCCCACAGGAACAGGGCCAGGCCGGGAAAGAAGAACAGCAGGTAGAGCAGGGCGTCCACGAGGCCCTGGGCCCGCGGCGACCACAGCCGGTAGAAGAAGTCGGTCCGGATGTGGCCGCCGCGCTGCAGCGTGTAGGCGGCGCCCAGCATGAACAGCGCGCCGTAGATCATGTAGCTGGCGTCGGAGGCCCACATGGTGGGGCGGAAGAAGAGCTTCCGCGAGGCCACCTCGTAGACCAGGATCGCCATCAGCGGCAGGACGAGCCAGGCCACCACCCGGCCCGTCCACAGGCTGATGCCGTCCAGGACGCGCAGCGCCGTCCGCACCGGCCGGTCACCCTACCTGGCCTTCAGCCCCGTCTCGGCCAGGAACAGGTTGGTCCGGTGGTTGTTGACCCAGTAGGGCAGGACCGTCCGCGCGAACTTCCGCTGGGACTCCAGCACCTTCTTGAAGAAGGCGTCCTGGGCCGCGTACCGGTCCAGCACCCGCGCCGTCGCCTTCGGGAACTCCTCGAAGTACTCGCGCGGCGTGTCGCGCAGGACCACGCCGTGCTGCTCGACCAGCTCCTTGAGCGCGGCGCCGTTCCGGCTCAGCAGGAGCCGTAGTGCTCGACGTTGGTGGCCAGCGCGGCCGTCTCGATCATGGCCTGGATGTCGGCCGGCAGCCGGGCCCAGACGTCGCCGTTGATCACCAGATCGGCCACGACGGTGGACTGGTGCAGGCCCTGCAGGTAGTAGTTCTTCCACACCCGGTGGAAGCCGAAGGCGAGGTCGTCGGAGGGGAACCCCCACTCGGCGGCGTCGATGACGCCCCGCTGCGCCGCCGGCAGGATCTCGGGGCCGGGAATGCTGACGGCGGTGACGCCCAGCTCGCGATAGATCTCGCCCGGCAGGCCGGGCGGCGTGCGGAAGCGGACCTTGCGGAAGTCTCCGAGCGTCTGGATGGGCTGCTTGAACCAGCCGAGGGCCTCGGGCCCGACGCCCATGAGGGGGAACGGGACGACCTTCGTCTTGAGCGCGTCCCGGTACAGCTGCCGCAGGAGCTCGCCGCCCTCCCCTGCGATCAGCCAGGCCATGTGGCTCATCTGGTCCATGCCGGTGCCGGCGCCGGCAGGCGGCGAGCCGAAGAGCCCGGCCGCCGGATGCTTGCCCGACCAGACGTGCGTCCAGGCGTAGCCCGCCTCCACCACGCCCCGGTCCACGGCCTCCAGGATCTCGGTCAGCCCCACGACCGCCCCCAGGGGCAGCACGTCCACCTTCACCCGCCCGCCGGACATCCGCTGCACGCGGTCGGCGAACATCTGGAGCCCCTCGAACTGCGTGGCGGCCGCCGGCACGCTGGACTGGATGCGGAGGCGGACCTGGGTCTGGGCGCCCGCCTCCGGCGGCACGAGGTCGGCCGGCGCCACGGGCAGCAGGGTGAGCGCGACGACGACGGCCAGCGCGACGACGGCCCGGGACCTCTTCATGGCGACTCCTCCCTGCGGTGATGCCTTTTCGCTCACTGGAACGCGTGCGATGCCGGTGAGGAGGCGCTATTTACTGCGCGTCAGGGGGGCCGTGTCAAGCGTCGGCCGGCACGGGCCGGCCGCGTCGAGCGCGGCCGTGACCTTCGCCAACCCCTCACCGACGAGCGTGGAGGGGGGCGGTGGCGATCCAGCCGGCGAGCGGAGGGCGAGCGTAGGGGCACGACGTCCGCGGCCGCGAGGCGGCTGCTCAGGAGACAGCCTCCGGGCCGGGGGCGGTGGCCGCCTCGGTGGCGCCGCGCCGCCGCAGCGTCGTCCGGATCACCGCCCACGCCACCAGCAACGCCGACAGGGCCAGGACGATCGCGCTGACCGGGCGCGTCACGAAGATCCTCACGTCGTTGCCGTGGGAGACCATGGACGTCAGGAAGTACTGCTCGGCCATGGGGCCCAGGATGATGCCCATCACCATCGGCGGCACCGGGAGATCGTATCGCCGCATGACGAAGCCCAGGATCCCGAACAGCATCGTCAGCCAGACGTCGGCCAGGTCGTTCCGGAGCGCGTAGGCCCCGAGGAAGCAGAACACGATGATGAAGGTGTCGAGGATCGGAGCCGGCACCTTCATGAGGGTGGCGAAGCAGAGCGCCGCCACGAACCCCAGCCCGATCATCAGGACGTTGGCCAGCATCATCCCGGCGAAGATGGTGTAGACCTCGGCCGTCTGGTTCTGGAACAGCAGCGGGCCCGGCTGGATGCCATGGATCAGGAAGGCGCCCATCATGACCGCGGTGGCCGCGCTCCCCGGGATGCCGAGCGTCAGCAAGTGGGCCATGGCTCCGCCGGTCGAGCCGTTGTTGGCGCTCTCGGCCGCGACCAGGCCGCCCGCGTGCCCCCGGCCGAATCGGTCGGGATCCCGGCCCACCTGCTTCTCGAGGCCGTAGGCGACGAACGAGGACACGGTGGCCCCGGCGCCGGCCAGGCCGCCCACCACGATGCCGACCAGCGTGCCGCGCGACAGCGGCCCTCGCAGGGGCCAGAGATCCAGGAGCGGCAGCCGGGGCACCTCCCTGACGTGGGCCCGCTCCGGCGCCGGCCGGCGATCGGGCGTGGCGAGCTGATCGAGGATCTCGCCGATGGCGAAGAGGCCGATGAGCACCGTCACGAAATCCACGCCGGTCCGGAGAAACGGCACGCCGAACGTGAAGCGCTCGACGCCGTACTGCGCTTCGGTGCCGACGCTGCCGAGGAACATCCCCGTGAAGAGGGAGACCAGCGCTCCGGTCATGGAGGCGTGACCCAGCACCGAGACGCTGGCCAACCCGAACACGACGACGGCGAAGAACTCCACGGTGGAGAAGGTCAGCGCGAAGCGGGCGAACGGCGGCCCCAGGAAGGCCAGGCATACGGCGCTGGCCAGGCCCCCGACGGCGGAGGCCATGATGGCCAGCCCCAGAGCGTAGCGAGCCTGGCCCTGGCGGTTGAGCCGGTAGCCTTCCCAGGCGGTGGGCACGTTCATCGGATCGCCCGGAATGTTGAACAGGATGGCGGTGATCGAGCCGCCGAAGACCCCCCCGCAATAGATCCCGATCATGAGGAGGAGGGCCGGCACGATGCCCATGAGGTACGTGAACGGCAGCACCAGGACGATGGAGTTGAGCATGGTGATGCCGGGCAGCGCGCCGGCCAGGATGCCGATCGCCAGGCCGAGGCCGATCATCCCCAGGTTGAGCGGCTGGACGACGGCGAGAAAGCCCAGGCCGAGATTGGCGAGGATCTCCCCCACCGGGCGCCTCAGAAGATCCCCAGCGCTCGATACAGCGCCAGGGTGAGCGGCTCGAAGGGCCCCGCGCCCTTGGGCAGCGGCAGGTACACGAGCTTGATGAAGACGTAGAGCAGCGTCACCGTGCCGGCCGACGCCGTCACGCCGAGGACGGTGGGCGAGCGAGCGCCAGCCAGCCGCATGAAGGCGACGATGAACAGGGCCGTGGTGAGGGCGAAGCCGAGCC
>JBBIIW010000207.1:0-5813 GCA_037446305.1 Candidatus Rokuibacteriota bacterium | reverse complement strand
TGCTCTTCCGATCTCCCCGACCAGGCCGCCGCCGGCCACGTCCTGCAGCAGCCCGGCCGCGAAGCCGGCCAGCGCGCCGAACTCGGGCCCGCGGCGCAGGGCGAGCAGCGCCACCACGATCAGCGGGATGTCGGGGGCCACCCCGCCGATGCGCAGGGCCGGGGCGATGGTGGCGTGGGCGACCCCGCCCCCGAAGACCGTCAGCACCAGCAGGCTGCGCACGTCAGTCCCCGGCCGGATAATAGGCGGCCACGTCGCGGGTGCTGTCGCCCGTCACCAGCAGCACCTCCGTGATGCGGACGAAGTCGACGACCGGATCCAGCGCCGCGTAGCCGAACAGGGCCGAGCTCCGGTCCTCGATGGCGCGCACGCGCCCGATGGGGATACCGCGCGGGAAGAGGCCGCCAAACCCGGAGCTGACGACGAGATCCCCCACCTGCAGCCCGGCGCCGTCCCGGGCCATGTACTTGAAGCGCAGCGTCCCCTTGGGCTCGCCCTCGACGACGCCCGGAGTCCGGGTGGTGACGGCGTGGGCGCCGACCGTGGAGGCCGGATCGGTCAGCACCTGGACCACGGCGCTGCCGGGACGCACGTCCACCACCCGGCCCACCAGCCCGTCGGGGGAGATGACGGCCGTCATCCGCCGCACCTCGTCGGCCCGCCCCCGGTTGACGGTCAGGGACCGCACCCAGCCTCCCCACTCGCGGGCGATGACCTCGCCCGGCAGCGTCTGCATGGGCAGGCGCGCGCGCAGGTCGAGGAGGCGGCGCAGCCGCTGGTTCTCCTGCAGGGTCTCGGTCACGTCCAGCGCCTGCACGCGCAGCCGCTGGTTCTCCTCGCGCAGGCGGCGGTTCTCGGCCCGGATGTGCTTCCAGTCCAGGTAGTTCGTCCACAGGCCGAACGCCCCGCGGTGGATGGCGGCCAGCGTCTTCTGCACGGGGGTCGTGACCACGGCCACCAGGTCGGCCGCGGCATCGCCCCGGCCCCGGGTCTGCAGGGTGAGGAGCGCCAGGCAGACCGCCACGATCGCGCTCAGCAGCACCAGCCGACGTCCCCTCACCCTCCGACCTCCGAACGCTGCCGGGGCTTCAGGCCGGAATCGCGACCTTCTTGAGCAGCTCCAGCTCGTCGAGCACCTTGCCCACGCCCAGCGCCACGCAGGACAGTGGATCGTCGGCTGCGGTGACGGGCAGGTTGGTCTCCTGCCGCAGCAGGTGGTCGAGGCCCCGCAGCAGTGCCCCGCCGCCGGTCAGCACGATGCCCTTGTCCACGATGTCCGCCGCCAGCTCGGGCGGCGTGCGCTCCAGGCAGGTGCGGACCGTCTCGACGATGGTCATGACGGGCTCCCGCAAGGCCTCCCGGATCTCCTCGTCGGTGATCACGATGGTCTTGGGGATGCCGTCGATCAGGTCGCGTCCCTTCACCTCCATGGTCCGGCGCTCGCCTCCCATGGGGTAGGCCGAGCCCAGCTGGATCTTGATCTCCTCCGCCCGGCGCTCGCCCACCAGGAGGTTGTAGTGCTTCTTGATGTACTGCACGATCGCCTCGTCCATCTCGTCGCCGGCGATCCGCACCGACTTCGCGTAGACGATGCCCGACAGGGAGATGACGGCCACCTCGGTGGTGCCGCCGCCGATGTCCACGATCATGTTGCCGCCGGGCTCCTGGATGGGCAGGCCGGCCCCGATGGCGGCCGCCATCGGCTCCTCGATCAGGTAGACCTCGCGGGCCCCCGCCTGCATGGCCGAGTCGCGGACGGCGCGCTTCTCGACCTGGGTGATCCCCGAGGGCACGCCGATGACGATGCGGGGCCGGACGAGCGTCCGGCGCCGGTGGACCTTGCTGATGAAGTAGTCCAGCATCTTCTCGGTGACGTCGAAGTCGGCGATGACCCCGTCCTTGAGCGGCCGGATGGCCACGATGTTGCCGGGCGTCCGGCCGAGCATGGCCTTGGCCTCGTGGCCCACGGCCAGCACCGAGTGGTCCGCCTGGTGGATGGCCACGATCGAGGGCTCGTTGAGCACGATGCCCTCCCCGCGCACGTACACGAGCGTGTTGGCGGTGCCCAGATCGACGGCCAGGTCGTTCGAGAACATGCCGGCGAGCAGGTTATAGAACATCCGTGCTCCCCTCGGGTGTCGCGAGATCGCTGCCTGTCAAAGCTCCCCTTGCGGCGAGTGGCCCGTACGTTAGCACAGTCTGTGCCAGAGTTGAAGGAAAAGGCCTGGTTTCACGCTGACTTAGGCCACCAGGCCGCCGGCCCTCGGTCAAAAGGAACACTTTTTCAGCCCCTTGGCTGCCCGGCCGGCGGGCGTGCGGCCGGATCCCCGGCGCACCGGCCGGCAGGCCGGGGAGCTGCCGGCCGATGGCCGTGACAGAGCCGCGTCACAACTCCGGCAATTTGTCCCGGCCGCGGCGGGTATAGGATCTGCCGGCGGCATGACCGACGACTTCGAGACCTTCTTCGAGCGGGGGGTCACCGACGGCCTGCCCGTGGTGCCGCCCACGCGCGAGCGGGTGGAGCGGATGCTGCGCGGCACCGCCCGGCCGCGCGAGACGCTGATCGGGGAGCTGCCGCCGAACTACGGCCGCCTCACGGTGGAGAAGATCGCCGTGAACGCGGTCATGGCCGGCTGCCGGCCGGAGTACCTGCCGGTCCTGGTGGCCGCCGCCGAGTGCGCCTGCGACCCGGCCTTCAACCTCCACGGCGTGGCGACCTCCACGCACTTCTCGGCGCCGCTGATCCTCGTCAACGGGCCCATCCGAGGCCGCCTGGGCCTCAATTGCAGCTTCGGTGTCTTCGGCCCCGGCTACCGGGCCAACGCCACCATCGGCCGGGCGCTGCGGCTCATGATGATCAACGTGGGCGGCGCCCGCCCGGGCGAGCTCTCCATGTCCACCTTCGGCCATCCCGGGCGCTACACCTACTGCATCGGGGAGCACGAGGAGGCCAGCCCCTGGCCGCCCTACCACGTGGACCTGGGCTTCGCGCCCGACACGAGCACCGTGACGCTCTTCGCCGGCGAGGCGCCGCACGGCATCTCCGACCATGCCAGCCGGACGGCGCGCGCCCTGGCCGGCTCCCTGGGCTGGTCCATGGTCGGCCTCTGGAACAGCAAGCACTTCCCCCTCTACGCGCCCACCATGCTCGTGGTCGGCCCCGAGCACGCGCGCACGCTGGCCGGCGACGGCTGGTCGAAGGCCGACCTGCGCCGGCACCTGCACGCGATCGTCCGGCGCCCCTACCGGGAGCTCCTCCCCGCCGAGGAGCACGGCGAGGGCACCAACCTGCGCTTCGCGGCGGCTCCCCCGGCGCCCGACACCCTGGTGCCGAAGTTCCCCTCCCCCGAGGACCTGCACGTGGTGGTGGCCGGCGGCACGGCCGGGCGGTTCTCGGTGGCGATTCCCGGCTGGCTGGGCACGCGCAACGGCTCCCGTCCGGTCACCCGGGCCATCGAGCCGGCGCCTGATTGACGGTCCATCCAGGGCCGTGCTACCGTGACGCTGGTTCTGGCTCAGACCGGACGTTTCTGCATGGAGCACGAGCAACGCCGCGCGAGACCCAGTTCGCGCGGCGTTTTTGTTTGCCTTCCCCGCCCGGGGAAGGCGCCCCCCGTCATGGTGGCGGGGACAACCGAGGGGCGCCGCCCCGAAAAGGTCGGAGGAACAGCAGCATGGCAACGGGACGAGTGAAGTGGTTCAACGAGGCCAAGGGCTACGGCTTCATCACCCAGGATGGCGGTGAGGACGTCTTCGTCCACTACAGCGCGATCCAGGCCCAGGGCTTCAAGAGCCTGGCCGAAGGGGATACGGTCGAGTTCGAGGTCACCCGGGGTCCCAAGGGCCTCCAGGCAGCGAACGTCCGGAAAATCTGAGCGTTCCCTGCCGCCGCGGCCCGGGGCGGGACACCCGGGCCGCGGCTATCCAAGCACCTTGACAGCATTTTTTCGATCATTGTAAAGTCGTCGGCGTTCGTGATGGTCGTCGAGCACCGGTCGTGACTGACGGTAGCACGTCGCTCGGGTCTGAGCACTAGCGTCGCGGGGACCGAGGGTCCACGCGGCGCTTTTTTTGTTGTCCCGGACGGATCGGGGCGCCCCGGCCATGGTGGCCGGGATTACCGGAGCGATCAGGCCCGCTCCGTAAAGAGGAAAGGGAGTATGGCACAAGGCACGGTGAAGTGGTTCAACGACGCGAAGGGTTATGGCTTCATTCAGGTCGAGGGGGGCGAGGACGTCTTCGTGCACTACAGCGCCATTCAGGCCCAGGGCTTCAAGAGCCTGAGCGAGGGCGACAAGGTCGAGTTCGAGGTCACCCGGGGCCCCAAGGGTCTGCAGGCCTCGAACGTGCGGAAGGTGTGACCCCTGCTCGTCTGATCGTCGCGAGCCACTTCGCCGGCCCGCCGGTCCTCCCCGGCGGGCCGTATCGTTCCCGGAGGGGCCTCGCCCCCTTCTGAGCAGAAAGAAGAAGCCCCGACGAGTCGCTGCGACGCGCTGGTCTTGCCGGGCGTCGCCCCGCTGGTGAGGCGGGATCGTCGGGGCCGGTGGAGCCTGGGTCTCCCAGGCCGTCCACCTGGAGCTAGCGTGGAACCTGCCTAGGAGGCATCCACCTCACAGATCACCGTAGGGTTACACATCGGCTGGATCACCTCCTATCTCGGCAAGGGCGCCACGCGGGCCCAGGTCCGCTCCCTCGAACCGGATGCCGACTCCCGGCCCGAGGTTCGGTCGCGTGCTGCCGCCGGCCCCAGTGCCGGCGGGGACGCCAGGGAGAGCGCTGTTGACGCTCCGACCGATTTGCCCACATCGTACCCCAGCCGGCGGGGCGCCCCAAGAAAAACTGCGGTCACGCGTCACTTCACGACGATGCGATCCCGGTTCCGCTCGAAGAGGCCGGGCCCGACGCCCTTCACCTTCCGCACGTCGTCGGGCTTGGCGAACGGCCCGTGGGTCTTGCGGTACTCGACGATGCTCTCCGCCACCCGCCGGCCGACGCCGCTCAGGGTCATGAGCGTGGCCACGTCGGCGGTGTTGATGTTGACCGGATCGCCGATCGTGGTCGCGGCGCGCGCCTCGCGGCTCGCGCCGCGCTCCGCCCCGAAGGCAGGGACGGCCAGCAGCAGCAGGAAGACGAGGGTCGCCAGGGCCGCACAGCGCTGGATCATCGTGCTCCTCCGCGTCGTCAGGGGTGAACCGCGATGCTCGCGAGCGCCGCGATTCAACCCTCGCCGCGCGAGGGCGTCAACGTGCAATGTTTCAGACGGCCCGGCGCGGCCTCACTCGGTGGAGGTGTCGAGGGACCGGAGATACTCGTCCCACTCGATCGGCAGCGACGCCTGCTTGCGGCTGTTGCACGCCTTGCAGGCGGGCACGAGGTTGCCCCGTATGCTGCGGCCGCCGCGCCCGAGCGGCACCAGGTGATCCATCGTCAGCGCCCGCGCGCCCACCCGGCGCCGGCAGTAGTAGCAGATGCCGGAGGCGATCTTCCGCTTCCACCACCCCGTCTGCCGCAGCGCCCGCGCGCGCTCCCGCTCGCGCCGGAGCTGCGCGGGATCCACCGGCGCGTAGAACTCACTCATGCGGCGCCAGGTCCGTGGCCAGCGTCTCCCACTCGTCCAGGAGCCAGGCCAGCTCCTCCTCGGCCGCCTTCCGCTCGCGCGCCACCGCCCGGGCCCGCCCACCGTCCGCGTAGAGCGCGGGATCGCCCTGGGCCTGTTCCAGCTCCCGCAGGCGGGTCTCGAGGGCCTCGATCCGCTGCTCCACCGCGTCGAGCCGCCGGCGGCGGCCGCGAGCCTCGGCCTCGGCCCGCCGGCG
>JBBIIW010000206.1:0-5827 GCA_037446305.1 Candidatus Rokuibacteriota bacterium | reverse complement strand
CGGCCGGCGCGGGGGGCCGCGCCGGCGCCGGGGACGCTAGGTCAGCAGGGTGTAGTAGGAGCCCTCGGAGATCAGGCTCCAGTCGCCGATCATCTCCTGGAACTTCGTGTAGGAGGCGTGGACCTTCCTGGCCTGGGGGCTCTTGTCGGCCTCGGCCCTGACGACCTCCTCGGCCGCCTTCTTGAGCTCCTTGAGCATGGCGTCGGACAGGCGGATGAACTCGACCTTGCCCTTGAAGTCGGCCTGCAGCTTCTTGAGGGCGGCGGCGTTCTTGCTGAAGTACTCCATGAACTCGACGGTGTTCAGGGCCTCCGTCGTGTAGTCCAGGATGCGCCGGTACTCCACCGGGAGCGCGTCGTAGGCCTTCTTGTTGAAGACGAACTCGCCCGTCGTGCCGGGCTCGTGCCAGCCGGGATAGTAGTAGTAGCGGGCGATCTGGTGGAAGCCCATCTTCATGTCGTCGTGGGGCCCGACCCACTCGGTGGCGTCGATGACGCCGCGCTCCAGCGCCGTGTAGATCTCGCCCGGAGGCAGCAGCACCACGGACACCCCGAAGTTGGCGTACACCTTGCCGCCCAGCCCCGGGATCCGCATCTTGAGCCCCTTGAGGTCGGCGGTGGAGTTGAGCTTCTTGCGGAACCAGCCCATCATCTGCGGCCCGGTGGACGCCGACGGGCGCGGCAGAAGGTTGAACGGCGCGTAGGTCTCCTCCCAGAGCTTCAGGCCGTCGCCGAAGTAGTACCAGGCGTAGGTGCCCTGGGGGTTGAGCCCGAAGGGCATGGCCGTGAACCACTGCACGGCCGGCTCCTTGCCGGGCCAGTAGTAGGCGGCCGCGTTGTACATCTCCACGGTGCCCTGCGAGCAGGCGTCGAAGACGCCGGGGGCCGGCATCAGCTCGCCGGCTGCGAAGACCTGGATCTTGAAGCGGCCGGCCGACATCTCCTCGACCATTTTGGCGAACCTCTGGGCGTTGCCGAGGAGCACGTCGTTGGCCGGCGACCAGAAGGTCGGCATTCGCCACTGGAAGCGCTGCTGGGCGATGACGTTGGGGGCCTCGGCCAGGGCGGCGGCGCCGGCGGCGCCGGCCACTCCGGCCTTCATGAGAAACGCGCGTCGTTCCATGACCTGTCCTCCCGGGTTGGTCTGGCAGCCTGCTGCGGGTGGCCTGGAGAATAGCACCCGCGGCGGCGGCGGGCCAAGCGGGACGGGCCGGTCAGACCCCGGGGACGAGGACGATCAGCGCCAGGCCGAGGGCGACCACGGCCACCAGGACGCTCAGGCCGACGGGCGTCGAGATCGGGCGTCCGGCGGCCTCGAGCGGCGCGCCGACGAGAGCCCCGGCCAGGGCCTCGAGCGCCATGGCCCCCCGGGCCACGGCCGGCGCCAGCCTCCGGGCGACGGCCGCTGCGGCCGCCCGGTACAGCCGGTCGGTATCCAGGGTGACGGTGGGCTCGCCGCCCAGAGCGTGGCGCAGCAGCAGGAAGGCGATGCCGGTCCCGGTCAGCAGCTGCAGGCTCTCCAGCACGTGGGCCGCGGTGTAGGGGCTCCACGTCACCGGGAACGGCAGCAGCCCGTACAGGAGCCCGGGGAGCAGGCCCGTGAGGGCGCAGAGCGCAGCCGCGAGGCCCATGGCGGCCAGCATCGTCCGGGGCACGGGCCGGGGGCGCAGGCCGCGGTCCGGCCCGGCGAACGTGAAGTAGGGCAGCTTCAGGCCCGTGTGCAGGAACGTCCCCACCGAGGCCAGGTGGAGCAGCAGGGCGACCAGCTCCCGGTGCTCCGCCTCGGCGGCCGCCACCACCAGCGACTTGCTCACGAAGCCGTTCAGCAGGGGCGCCCCGGAGATCGAGAAGGCCCCGATCATGTAGAGCGCCAGGGTCAGCGGCATGGCGCGGCCGAGCCCGCCCAGCTCGGTGAGCCGGCGGCGGCCGGTGGCGTGCACCACGGCGCCGGCGCCCATGAAGAGCAGGCCCTTGTAGAGGATGTGGGCGAAGGCGTGGGCCGCGGCCCCGTTGATGGCCATGGGCGTGCCCAGCCCCACGCCGGTGACCATGTAGCCGACCTGGCTCACGATGTGGTAGGCGAGCAGGCGCCGGATGTCGTTCTCGAGCACGGCGAAGACCACGCCGTAGAGCGCCATGGCCACGCCGAACGGCACCAGCAGGTCGGTGCCCGCGAACACGCGAGCCAGCGCGTAGACGGCCGCCTTGGTGGCGAACGCGGAGAGGAACACGCTGCCGGCCGGCGACGACTCGGGGTAGGCGTCGGTGAGCCAGGCGTGCAGCGGCGGGATGGCGGCGTTGACGGCGAAGGCGAGGAGGATGAGGGCGCCGGCGCCGGAGGCGGCCAGCGGGCCCACAAGCCTGTCGCCACCGGCGGCGAGATGCCAGACGATGCCGCCCAGCAGGACCGTGCCGCCCGCCACGTGCAGCAGCAGGTACCGGAGCCCGGCGGCGCCGGCCCGCCCGCTGCCGCCGTCCAGGATGAGGACGAACGAGGCGACCGCCAGCGTCTCCCACCAGAGGTAGAGGCTCAGCCAGTCCCCGGCCAGCACGATGCCGAGCCCGGCGGCGGTGGCCGCCAGGCCGGCCACGTGGAGCCGGCGGCTCCCGAGGAACCCGTACAGGCCGGCCAGGGCGCCGATGAGCGCGAAGACGAGGGCGAAGGTGGTGGCCAGCGCGTCGGCCCGCAGCCAGGTCAGCTCCTGCCCGTAGATGCCGACCTGGCTCCGCGCTCCCGGGGGCAGCGTCCAGACCAGGACGGCGGCGACGGCGGGCGCCGCCACGGCGATCAGCCGGCGCAGGGGTGCCGGCGCCACCGCGCCGAGCAGGGCGCCGGCCAGGCAGGCCCAGGCGGGGTGCAGGAGGGGCTCAGTCATCGGACTCCCCGCGCTGGAGCCACCACTTGCCCAGGGCCTTCGAGACCGCCACGATGGCCACGCACCCGAGGAAGCCCCCGGCGGCGAAGACCCCGGGCACCACCACGATCACGCCCGCCACGCTCTCGACGAGCACGAGCAGCGCCCCGAACGCGACGAGGGCCGGCACCGCGCGGCTCACGGGGTCGGACTCACGGATGCCGCCACCGCGCGGGCCAGGGTCAGCAGCGAGCCGCCGGCGTCGGGCGCCAGCCCCAGCCCGCGCCCCGCGGCCGCTGTGGCCAGCAGCGGCACCAGCATGGTGGCCGGCGCCTCGTGCCGCGCCGCGGGCGGGCCGGGCTTGAAGGCGCGCACGACCACGGGCGCGAAGTAGGCGATGTTGAGGAGGCCGCTCAGCAGCAGCACCCCGAAGGCCACCCAGGCGCCCGACTCGGTGGCCCCGGCGAGCAGCGACGACTTGCTGAGGAAGGCGGCGCCGGGGGGCAGCCCGGCCAGCAGGAAGGCCGCCACCGCGAAGGCGCCCATGGTGAGGGGCATCCGGCGGCCGACGCCGTCCATCTCGCTCACCTGCTCGACGTGCGCCGCGGCGTGCAGCGCCCCGGCGCAGAAGAACAGCGTGATCTTGAGGAAGGCGTGGCTGACCACGTGGAACAGGGCGCCGGCCACGGCCGCCTGGCCGCCGAGGCCGAGTCCGAGAACGATGTAGGAGAGCTGACTTACAGTCGAGAAGGCCAGAAGCCGCTTGAGGTTGTCCTGGGCCAGGGCGCCGACCGAGGCGAGCAGGATCGTGACGACGGCCAGCGCCACCAGGAGGCGGTCGCCGCCGATGGCCTCGAGCGTCTGCGTGCCGAACACGAAGCCGACCACCCGGGCGAAGCCGAACACGCCCGCCTTCACCACGGCGACGGCGTGGAGCAGGGCGCTGACCGGCGTGGGCGCCACCATCGCCACCGGCAGCCAGGTGTGCAGCGGGAAGACCGCCGCCTTGACGCCGCAGCCGAGCACGAACAGGGCCAGCAGCCCCCACAGCGCCGCCGGCGAGGCCTGTCCGGCCCGCAGGATACCGCCCGGCACGAAGTCCAGCCGGCCGGCCACGGTGGCGGTCCCGACGACGGCGGCCAGCAGGGCGGTGCCGCCGGTCAGGGTGTAGAGGAGGTAGATGCGCCCGGCCTGGCGGGCCTCGCCGCTCTCCCTGTGGATGACCAGCGGATAGGTCGCGACGGTCAGCAGCTCGAAGAAGACGAGGAAGGTGAGCAGGTTGCCGGCCAGCGCGATGCCGACGGTGGCCAGCAGGCAGAGCGCGAAGCTGGCGAAGTACCGGGTCTGGGCGTGCTCGGCCAGCGCGCGGGTGTAGCCGATGGAGTAGATCGTGGTGAGGATCCAGAGCCCGGAGGCGACGAGGGCGAAGAGCACGCCGAGCGGGTCGGCGCGCAGCAGGAGCGGCACGCCGGGCGCGAGCGCCAGCGGGGCCCAGGCCGGCGGAGCGCCCGCCAGGGCCGCCGGCAGCATCGCGGCCACGATGGCCGTCTGGGCCACCGCGGCCAGGACGGACCACGCCTCCCGGATCGCCGGGCGATCGCGGAAGGCGATGATGAGCACGACGGCCAGGGCCGAGGGGAGCAGGGCCAGGCCGGGCAGGACGGAGGTCGTCACCACTCAGCCGCCCCCCGCTGCGGCGGGCGCGAGCAGCGCGTCCACCAGGGCCGCGCTCAGGAGGCCCGCCGCGACGGTCGCGACGCTGAGCACCACCAGGCCCGCCAGCATCGCGGCCGGCGCCTCGCCGGCGCGCCGCGCCTCGGTGGACGCCGGGAACCAGACCTGCTCGGTCAGGCGGTACATGTAGCCGGCGGCGAGCAGGCTGCCGGCCAGCACCACGAGCGCCAGGACGCCCTCGCCGGCCTCCACGGCGCCCTGCAGGAGATACCACTTGGAGAAGAACCCGGCCGCCGGCGGGATGCCGACCATGGAGAGCGCGGCCACCAGCGCGCACACCGCGGTCACGGGCATGGCGCGGGTGAGGGCATCGACGCCCACGCCGCGGCCCGCGAGCGCCGCGGCGCCCAGGGCGACGAACAGGGCGGCCTTCATCAGCGCGTGCGCCAGCACGTGCAGGTAGGCGCCGGTCAGCGCCGCCGGGGTGGCGAGGCCCAGACCGATGGCGATGTAGCCCATCTGGCTCACGCTGGAGTACGCCAGCAGCCGGCGGCCGTCCGTCTGGCGCAGGGCCATGACGCCCCCCACGATCACGGCGGCCGCGCCGGCCCAGGCCAGCAGGGTCGTGAGCGCCGCCGGCCGGGCGGTGACGACGAAGAACAGAATGCGGGCCACCGCGTAGGCGGCCGCCTTCGTCCCGATCGGCGCCAGCAGCGCGGCGACCGGCGCCGGCGCGTGCGTGTAGGCGTCCGGGAGCCAGCCGTGGAGGGGGAAGAGGCCCATCTTGATGGCCAGACCGACCACGACGAACACGGCGCCCGCCGCCGGGAGCGCGGGCTCGGTGACCGCCGGCAGCCGCGCGGCGAGATCGCGCATGTTGAGCGTGCCGGTGGCGGCGTAGAGGAGCCCCACGCCGACGAGGTAGAACGAGGCGCCCACCGTGCCCAGGATCAGGTAGCGGAAGGCGGCGACGAGCGCGCGGCCTCCGGCGCTGGCCACCAGGGCGTAGCTGGCGATGGCCGTCACCTCCAGGAAGACGAACACGTTGAACATGTCGCCGCTGACGACCAGGCCGAGGAGGCCGCCCAGGATCAGCAGGGCCAGCGCGTAGAAGACGGCCGTGCCGCCGCCGTACTGTCGCGCGATGACGGGGCCGGTCGTGAGCAGGGTCACGGTGCCGACCCCGGCCACCGTGGCGGCCGTGAAGGCGCTGAGCGGGTCGAGGACCAGCTCGATGCCCCACGGGGGCGCCCAGCCGCCCACGGCGTACCGCAGCGGCCCGTCGGCGGCCACGGCCGC
>JBBIIW010000205.1:0-5832 GCA_037446305.1 Candidatus Rokuibacteriota bacterium | reverse complement strand
CGCGGCTGTCGTTGACCTCGAGGATCAGCCGCGGCATCTCGCGCAGGGACCCCAGCGCGGCAAACACCGACCGCCAGTTCAGGTTGCCCTCGCCGGGGTGCCAGTGGCGGTCGGCATAGCCGTCGGTGTCCTGCAGGTGCACATGCCGCAGCCGCTTGCCGGCGGCATGCACGAACACATCCACCGGCGGCGCCCCGGCCAGGCAGGCCGCGTAATGCGCATGCCCGGTGTCCAGCGACACCGCCACCGCCGGGCTTTGCAGCGCATCGGCCAGGCGGCAGCGGGCGGCGGGGTCGATGTCCTCGACATTCTCGTCGATCAGGGTGACGCGCACGCCGCACTCGGCGGCGGCGACGGCGGCAGCCATCCCGGCCGGCCCGCCGCCGACCACGGCCAGCTCCGCCCGGCTCACGGCTGCGCTCCGAGGCCGAGGCCCGGCTGGGTCTCGATCCGCATGCCGGCCCGCACCCGGGTCATGCACGCCCGCACGTTCGGCTCGCCGTCCACCGTGACGAGACAGTCGTGGCAGACGCCCATGCCGCAGTAGTAGCTGCGGGGCGCCCGGCCCCGATCGGTGATCCGGAAGGTCCGGCGCCGCAACGCCAGCAGGGCGGCCGCCACCGACTCGCCCTCGTAGGCCTCGACCGTCTGCCCTTCGACGTGGATCGTGACCCGCGCGCCGCGCTGGCCGGCGGTGGCCGTCCGGAGGTCCACGGCGCTCATGCCGGCGTCCCGGCGGCGGCCCCGCGCACCAGGCGTGCCGGATCGAACTGCGCCAGCAGCGGCGGGCGCTGGCCGGTGGCGATCCACGCCGCCAGCATCTGCCCGGTGGCCGACCCGTGCAGGACGCCGTTCGAGTCGTGCCCGGTGGCGATCCAGAAGCCCTCCACGCCGGGCGCCGGCCCGATGATGAACTTGCCGTCGGCGCTGCGGGGGCGGAGGCCGGCCCAGGCCCGGACGAGCCGCGCCCCGCCCACGGCGGGCACGGTCTCGACGGCGTACTGCGCCAGCTCGCGCACGGCCGTCAGCGTGTTGCTCCGGTCAAAGCCGACGAACTCGCTGGTGCTGCCGATGTACACCCGGCCCGCGAACGGGCCGCCCGCCGCCTGCTTCATGTACCGCTTCTTGTGCAGCTCGTCCTTGACCTCGTCCGAGGTCGTCAGCCGGTGGGCGCGGAAGTCGATGATCCCGGCGTGGCTGATCACGCTGCGGAACAGGGGCGGCATCGGCTCGCTGACGAGGAGCTGGCCCTTCCGGGGCACCACCGGGACCTCGAGACCCGCCAGCCGCGCGATCTCCGGCGACCAGACCCCGGCGGCATTCACGACGTGCTGCGCGCCCAGCCGGCCGGCCGAGGTGCGGACGCCGACCACCCGCCCGCCCTCGACGTCCACGCCCACCACCTCGGTGCGCAGCCGGATGTCGGCGCCCGCCTTGCGGGCGTTCCGGGCGAAGGCGATGGCGAGGCCCATGGGGCTCGCGTAGCCGTCGAGGGCGCAGTAGCTGGCGCCCAGGAAGTGGGGGCTCAGGCCCGGCTCCAGGCGGCGCAGGTCCTCCGCTTCCAGGAACTCCACCGGCACGGCCGCCTGCTGCCGCTCGACGAAGCGCCGGAGCAGGTCGTGCTCAATCGCGTCCTCGGCCACGATGGCGCAGCCCGCCTGCACGTAGTCGATCTCCTCGTCGAACCGCTCGCGCAGCTCGCCGAGAAGCCGCATGTTGGCCAGCGAGAACTCCAGCGCCGGCCCGGGCACCCGCGAGGACACGATGGTGAGCCCGGCGCTGGCGCTCGTCGTCCGGCCCCCGAGCCCCTCCCGCTCGACCAGGCACACCGACAGCCCGCGCTCGGCGGCGAAGTAGGCGACGGCGGAGCCGATCACGCCGGCGCCGATGACGACGATGTCGTAGGTCATCACGCGACCCTCGCCGGCGAGGGCGCCGTCCCCGCCGGCTCCTCGCCCTCCCGACCGCGCGCCCACCGCGTGCCGGCCACCGGGCGGCCGCCCTGCACCACGAGCCAGAGGCGGCTCCGGTCCTGCAGCACGCGGATGTCGGCCAGCGGGTCGCCGTCGACGACCAGGAGATCGGCCACCTTCCCCGGCGCCAGCGAGCCGAGCCGGTCGGCCCGGCCGAGCGCGCGGGCGGCCAGCCCGGTGGCCGCGTGGATCGCGCGCAGCGGCGGCAGGCCCCGGGCGACCAGGAACTCCAGCTCGCGGGCGTTCGAGCCGTGCGGGTAGCGGTTGCCGATGTCGCCGCCGGCCGCGATGGGGATGCCGGCCTCGCGCGCGCGCCGGAAGCTCTCCAGCCAGAGCGGGCGGTTCGCCGCCATCTCCTCGCGCTGCTTGGCGGTGAGGTTCAGGGTCTCGCCCAGCTCCAGCACACTGAACAGCGTGGACAGCGTCGGCACCAGGATGGCGCCGCTCCGCCGGAACAGCTCGAGCGCCTCGTCGTCCAGGCGGGTCCCGTGCTCGATCGTGTCGGCGCCGGCCCGGAGCGCGAGCTTCGCCGCCTCCGCCGACTGGCAGTGGACGGCCACCGTCCGCCCCCAGCGGTGCGCCTCCCCGACGGCGGCCCCGATCTCCTCGGCGTTCATCGTCGTCATCCAGGTGGAGGCGTGGGGGCTGCCCTCGGCGCCGGTCGCGCCGAGCTTCACGTTGTCCACGCCGTTCCGGATCTGCCGGCGGATCACCTTCACGATCTCGGCCGGCCCGTCGGCCCGCACGCCGAAGCCACCGCACCCCAGCTCCCAGCCGGCGGGCAGGGTGTCGGCCAGCCCGGCCGTGGGGTGGATGATCTGGCCGCTGGCCACCACCCGGGGCCCCGAAATCGTCCCGGCCGCCACGGCATCGCGCACCGCCACGGCCACGTTGCCGATCGTGCCCAGGTCGCGCACGGTCGTGTAGCCGGCGCGCAGCAGCGTCGCCGCATTGAGGACCGCGTTGATGGCCGCCGTCTCGACGGGGCACCGGTCGATGTCCTCGAAGCGGCGGAACCCGGCGTACACGAGATGCGCGTGGCAGTCGATGAGCCCGGGCAGGATCGTCCGCCCCTCGAGGTCGACGCGGGCGGCGTCGCGGGCCCGGGCCGGCAGGGCCGACACCGGGCCCACGGCGGCGATGGTCCCCCCCTCCACCAGCACGTAGCCGTCGTCGATCGGCTCGTGGTCGTCGCCGTCGATCACGCGGCCGTGCAGGAAGCAGATCGGGCCGGCCGGCATCGCGCTCAGCGCTCGACCAGCCGGCCGTAGAGGTCCGGCCGGCGGTCCCGCCACCAGGGCAGGCTCTTCTGGGCGCGGTCCACGTCGTCCAGGTCGAGCGTCGCCACCAGCAGCTCCGGCCCGTCGGTCTTGGTCACCGCCATGACCTCGGCGCCCACCGGGTTGACGATCATGCTCTTGCCGATGTGCTGCCGGCCGTGCTCGTCGCCCGCCCGGTTCACGGCCACCACGAAGACGCCGTTCTCGTAGGCGCGCGCCTGCAGCGGGAGCTCCCACGTGTCGGCGCGCAGCTTGGTCTCCCCGTAGGTGGCCGCGCAGATGGGCATGAAGATGACGGCCGCGCCGTCGAGGGCCAGCGACCGCGACCCCTCGGGGAACTTCCGGTCGTAGCAGATCTGGATGCCGAACCGGACGCCCCGCACCTCGAACACGGGCAGCGCCCGGCCGGGGGTGAAGTAGAACTTCTCGTAGCTGCCGGTGCCGCCCCGGAGCGTCGACGGCAGGATGGCCGGGATGTGGGTCTTGCGGTACGTGCCCAGGTGGCGGCCCGACTCGTCCACCACCGCCGCCGCGTTGTAGAAGTAGCGGCCGTCCCGCTCGCCGTACGGGAACACCATGGCCATCCTCTTCTCCCGGGCCAGCCGGAACAGCGGGTCGGTGACGGGGCTGGGCAGCGTGAGGAAGAAGTCCTCGTAGTCCTGCTGCAGCTGGCTGGGGAAGAACGGGGTCAGGAACAGCTCCGAGAAGCAGATGATCTCGACTTCCTGGCTGGCCGCCTGCTCGACCAGCTCGCACGCCGCCTCCACCCCCGGCCGCATGTCGCGCGACAGCACCGGTCCCGTCTGGGCCGCTCCCACCCGGATCTGCTTGCCCATGGCTGCCTCCCTAGCGCTGGATCAGGGCGCCCAGCCCCTCGCGGGCCAGGGCCGACGTCACGCAGAAGTCCACGTTCGTCACCCGCAGCTCGAAGCGCGGCTGCTCCTCCCCGGCTTTCAGGATCCGCACGATCCGCCGCTTGTCGCGCAGCACCCGCACGTCGCCGGCGGGGTCGCCGTCCACCAGCAGCACGTCGCCGAGCTTCCCGGGCGCCAGCGTCCCGATGCGGTCCCCGCACGCCAGCGCCTCGGCGGCCGTGGCGGTGGCGGCCCGGATGACCTCCAGGGGCGGGTACCCGAGCGCCTGGAGGTACTCCAGCTCCAGCACGCCGTCGGGGACGTGGAAGAAGCGGTGGGCGGCGTCGGTGCCGACGGCGACCTTCACCCCCAGCTCGCGGGCCCGCTGGAGCACGGCGGCCGCGGCGACGAAAGCGCGCCGGGCCTCGCTCGCGAAGGCCAGGTTGTCGCGGGCCAGCACGTAGTCGGGCAGGCACCGGGCGTGCAGCCAGGCGATGGTGACCGCGAAGGGCACGTCGTGGGCGCGCAGGGCCAGCAGCGCCTCGTCGTCCGCGAATTCCCCGGAGTGCAGCGAGCGGACGCCGGCCTTCACCGCCGCCTTGATGCTCTCCGCCGAGTGGGCGTGGGCGTGGACCCAGCGCCGGTGCTTGGCCGCCTCCAGCACCGCCGTCCGGATCTCCTCGAAGTCGAGGTCCTGCGTCTCGGCGTCGGTGTAGGGCGAGCCGGCCACGCCGCTGGCCGCCACCTTGATGAAGTCGACGCCGCCCTTGACCTGCTCGCGCACGGCCCGGCGCACGGCCGCCGGGCCGTCCACGATGCGCCCCAGCGAGGCGCCGCTCTCGTAGCGCACCCAGGGCGGCATGCTGTCGAGCAGCCCGGCGGTCCCGCACAGGATCTGCCCGGCGGCCACGACCCGCGGTCCGGGGACGATCCCGGCCGTGATGGCGTCCCGCACGGCGGCGCCGACCAGCCCCCGGCCGCCGCCGTCGCCGATCGTGGTGAAGCCCATGCCGAGGATGGCCCGCGCGTTCTCGGTGGCCTTGATGGCCGTCAGCTCGACTGGCTCCTCGATCTCCTGCCGCCAGGCGTTGGGCTGAGTGGCGTGATACGTCAGGTGGGTGTGCGCGTCCACGAGGCCGGGCATGATCGTGAGCCCGTCGGCATCGATCACCCGCGCCTGGCGCGGGATGGTCAGCCGGTCGACCGGGCCGACCTGGACGACGAGACCGTCCTCGATCACGACGCCCGCCTTGTCCACGGGATCCGCCCCGGTCCCGTCGATCAACCGCCCGCCGCGGATGGCGATCTGTCCCGTCACCGGCTCCACCTCCCGGACCGCGCCAGGCGCCCGTGCCCGGCGATCTCGGCCGCGCGCAGGCGCTCCAGCCTCAGGACGCGCTCCAGCATGTCCTCGGCCGCCCGGCCCGGGAGCGCGCGCGAGGCGAGCTGGAGGAACTTCCGGTGGATGGCCGCCGGCGCCAGCGGGCGCTCGGGGTCGCCCAGGGCGTGCTCGACCCCGGCGCGCTCGACCGCCCCGTCGGCGAAGCGGACCGTGACCCGGGCGGGCGTGGCGCCGGGGAACGCCGCGGTGTGCCGCGGGTCCTCCACCACCTCCACCCGGGCGGCCAGCTCGAGGATCCGCCCCTCGGCGCGGGCGGCCGCCGTGAAGGCGTCCACCCCGGCCTCGCCCCGGACGGCGGCGGCGGCCACGCAGTAAGGCAGCGA
>JBBIIW010000204.1:0-5927 GCA_037446305.1 Candidatus Rokuibacteriota bacterium | reverse complement strand
GGTGGTGGCCGGCGCCGGCGGCGGCCGGGAGGTCCGGCCGGCGGTGGCCGCCCACCGGGGCGGGGCGCTGCTCTGGCCCGAGAACAGCCTGCTCGCGTTCCGCCGCGCCCTGGAGCTCGGCGTGGACGCGGTGGAGACCGACGCGCATCTCACGGCGGACGGCGAGGTCGTGCTCCTGCACGACCCCACGCTCGAGCGCACCACGACGGGCACCGGCCGGGTGGCCGCGCGCCGCCTGGCCGAGCTGGCCGAGCTCCGGCTGCGGGACGGCGCCGGCCGCCCCACCGAGGAGCCCGTGCCGACGCTGGCCGGGCTGCTGGCGCTGCTGGCGCCCGCGCGGGTCGAGCTGCTGCTGGAGATCAAGGCCGACGCCGACGGCCGCCGCTACCCCGGGATCGAGGAGCGCGTGCTGGCCCTGCTCGCCGCCCACGGCCTGCGCGACCGCACGCTGGTCATGAGCTTCCAGCCGGAGACGGTGGCGCGGGTGCGCGAGCTGGACCGGGCGGTCCGGACCGTCGTGCTGATCGGGGCCCGGCACCGGAGCCTGGGCGCGGCCGAGATCGTGCGGCGGGCGACCGAGGTGCAGGCCGCCGCCCTGGGCCTCCACCACGGCCTCCTCCAGCCCGGCGTGCTGGAGGCCGCGCGGGCGGCCGGCCTGCGCGTGGGCGCCTGGACCGTCAACGAGGAGTCGGACCTCCACCGGGTGATCGGCCTCGGCGTGGACATCGTGATCACCGACCGCCCGGACCTGGCCCTGCGCGTGCGGGGGCGATGACCGGGCGCCGGCACGTCCTGGCCCTCGATCAGGGCACCTCGGGCTCGACGGCGCTCGTGGTGGACGCCGACGGGCAGGTGGTCGCCCGCGGCTACGCCGAGCTGCCCCAGCACTTCCCGCAGCCCGGCTGGGTGGAGCACGACCCCGAGGAGATCTGGGCCACGACCGTCGAGGCGGCCCGGCAGGCCCTCGGCCGGGCCGGGCTGGGAGGACATGAGGTGGCGGCGGTCGGCATCACCAACCAGCGGGAGACGACGATCCTCTGGGACCGCGGGAGTGGCCGGCCCATCCACCGCGCCATCGTCTGGCAGGACCGCCGGACGGCGGCGCTCTGCGACCGGCTGCGGGCCGACGGCGTCGAGCCGATGATCCGCCAGCGCACGGGCCTCCTCCTCGACGCCTACTTCTCGGGCACCAAGATCCGCTGGCTGCTCGATCACGTCCCCGGCGCGCGGCGCCGGGCCGAGCGCGGCGAGCTGGCCTTCGGCACCGTGGACGCCTGGCTCGTCTGGAAGCTCACCGGGGGCCGGGTGCACGCCACCGATGCCACGAACGCCTCCCGCACCCTGGCCCTGGACCTCGAGCGCGTGGCCTGGGACCCGGAGCTGCTGCGCGTCCTGCAGGTGCCCGCCCCGTTGCTGCCGGCCATCGCGCCCTCCTCGGGCGTGGTGGCCGAGACCGACGACCTCGACTGGCTGCCGCGCGGTGTGCCCATCGCCGGCATCGCCGGCGACCAGCAGGCGGCGCTCTTCGGGCAGGCCTGCTACGAGGCGGGCGCCATCAAGAACACCTACGGCACCGGCTGCTTCGCCCTGATGAACACCGGCGGGCGGCTGGTCCGCTCGCCGGGGCTGGTGGCGACGGTCGCCTGGCGGCTGGGGCAGGAGACCACGTACGCGCTGGAGGGGAGCGTGTTCATCGCCGGGGCGGCGCTGCAGTGGCTGCGTGACGGCCTGGGCATCCTCCAGAGCGCGGCCGAGAGCGAGGCCCTGGCCGCCTCGGTCCCCGACACCGGCGGCGTCTACTTCGTGCCGGCGCTGGCGGGGCTGGGCGCGCCGTGGTGGGACATGTACGCCCGGGGCACGATCGTCGGGCTCACGCGCGGCACCCGGCGGCCGCACCTGGTGCGGGCGGCCCTGGAGGCGATCGCCTTTCAGAGCCGGGACGTGCTGGACGCCATGGCGGCGGACAGCGGGATGGCGCTGCGCCGGCTGCGGGTGGACGGGCTGGGGGCCGGCAACGACTTCCTCTGCCAGTTCCAGGCCGACATCACGGGGCTGACCGTCGAGCGGCCGGCCGTGCTCGACACGACGGCGCTGGGCGCCGCCTACCTGGCCGGGCTCGGCGTGGGCCTGTGGCCGTCGCTGGACGCGCTGCGGGAGCGCTGCCGCATCGAGCGGACGTTCGAGCCGGGCCTGGACCGGGCGGCGCGGGAGCGGCAGTACGCGGCCTGGCGGCGGGCGGTGGAGCGGGCGCGGGGCTGGGCGGCCGGCTGAGCGGGGCTGCTGTGCTATAGTCGCGCTCGCGACGACCGCGCCGGGCTGATGTCTCTCCAGCCGAAGGAGTCGGGTATGACGCCGTGTGTGTCCGCTGCCAGGTGGACGTTCGCGCGTGTGGTGGTCCTGATGCTCGCGCTGGCCGGCCTCGGGGGGGAGGCCGAGGCGCAGGCGCCGGTGAAGATCACGCTCTGGCACGCGATGGGCGGCGCCCGCTACGACGCGATCACCAAGGAGATCGCGGCCGGATTCAACAAGGCGCACCCGCGGTACGTGCTGGAGCCGCTGTACTCCGGCAGCTACGGGGAGACGGTGACGAAGGCCATCGCCGCCATCCGGGCCGGCGACCCGCCGCACATCGTCCAGGTCTTCGAGGTCGGCACCCAGACCATGCTCGACTCGGGCGCCATCATTCCCGTCACCGATCTCGTCAAGCCGGGCGACATCGACTTCGGCGACTACATCGAGCCGATCCTGAACTACTACCAGGTCGGGGGCAAGCTCTACTCGATGCCGTTCAACTCGTCCACGGCCATCATCTATTACAACAAGGACGTGTTCCAGAAGGCCGGCCTCGACCCCGACCGGCCCCCGGCCACCTACCAGGACGTCGAGGCCATGGGCCGGAAGATCGTCGCCTCGGGCGCCGCCCGGCACGCCATCACCTTCGGCTGGCCCTCCTGGATGCTCGAGCAGGCTCACGCCATGCACAACCGGCCGTACGCCGACCGCGACAACGGGCGGGGCGGGCGGGCCACCCGGGTGCTCTTCAACGAGCCCTTCGGCGTGGAGGTGCTGTCGCGCTGGACGCGGTGGGCCGGCGAGAAGCTGCTGGCCTACGGCGGGCGGGAGTACGCCCCCAACAAGGCGTTCCTAGCCGGAGAGGTCGCCATGCTGATGCAGTCGACCTCTCAGGTGACGACGATCGAGAAGGCCGCGCGGTTCCGGGTCGGGACCGGGTTCCTGCCGCGCATCGAGGGCCAGCCGGCGGGCAAGTCCGTCATCGGCGGCGCCTCGCTGTGGGTGCTCCGCGGCCCCGGCCGCAGCCCCGAGGAGCTGGATGCCATCGTGAAGTTCTTCAAGTTCATCGCCCAGCCGGAGGAGACGGCGAAGTGGCACATGAGCACCGGCTACTTCCCGGCCACCAGGACGGCGGTCGCCCTGCTGCGCCAGCAGGAGTGGTTCCTCAAGAATCCCAACCACGAGACGGCCTTCAAGCAGATCCAGGAAGGACCGGACACGCCGAACACCCGCGGCGTGCTGCTGGGCAACTTCGTGCAGATCCGGAACATCACCGACTCGGCCATCGAGAAGGCTCTCTCCGGCCGGCTGAGCCCCAAGGAGGCCCTGGACGAGGCGGCCCGGGAGGCCAACCGCCTGCTCGACGAGTACAACCGGATCCACAAGTAGCGGTCGCCCGGCCGGCGATGGAGGGAAGGTTCCCCGAGCGCGGGCTTCCGTACCTCCTGCTCCTGCCCTCCATCGCCGTGATCGCCCTCTTCCTGCTGTACCCATCGGCGGAGGCGCTCCGGCTGTCGCTCTACGAGCTGTCGCCGTTCACCGGCCAGGGCCGCTTCGTGGGGCTGGCCAACTTCCGGGAGGTCCTGAGCTCGGAGATCTACCGGCGCAGCCTGGGGGTGAGCCTGGTCTTCGCCCTCGGCGTGGTCGTCCTGGGCCTGTCGCTCTCGCTGGGCATCGCGGTCCTGGCCAGCCTGCCCCTGCGCGGCGCCGGGGTGTACCGGACCGTGCTGCTCTGGCCCTACGCCCTGTCGCCGGCGGTGGCGGGCACGATCTGGGCGCTCCTCTTCGACCCCTCCACGGGCCCCGCCACCGTCCTCCTCCGCGGGGTGACGGGCGCCAGCCCCAACTGGATGATGAGCGGCGGCTACGCGCTGGCCGTGACGGTGGTGGCCGCGGCCTGGAAGATCCTGGGGTTCAACATCGTCTTCTTCCTGGCCGGGCTGCAGGCGGTCCCCCGGGACCTGCAGGAGGCGGCGCGGGTGGACGGTGCCGGCGCCGGCGCGGTGTTCTGGCGGGTGACGTTCCCGATCCTGTCGCCCATCACCTTCTTCCTGTTCGTCATGAACTCCCTCTACGCGTTCTTCGAGGTCTTCGGTCTCATCGACGTGATGACCCAGGGCGGGCCGGGCGGGGCGACCGAGATCCTCGTCTACCGGCTGTACCAGGACGCCTTCATCGCCACCCGCTGGGGGATCGCGTCCGCGCAGTCCATCCTGCTGTTCGTCATGGTGGGCGCCCTCACCCTGCTGCAGTTCCGCCTCGCCGGCCGCCGGGTGGTGTATGGCTAGCCGGCCGGCGGCCCGGTGGACCCCCCTGCTGCTGCACCTGCTCCTGGCCGCCGCCACGCTGGTGGTCGTCTTCCCCATGCTCTACGCCATCCAGGTCAGCACCCTGAGCTTCGAGGACGTCTTCGTCTTCCCCCCGCCCCTGGCGCCCGGCCCGGCGTTCCTCGAGAACCTGGGCCGCGCCTGGGAGAAGGTGGGGCTCGGCCGGCTGCTGCTGAACTCCGGGGCCATCGCGGTCAGCGTGGCGGCGGGCAAGATCTGCCTCTCGGTGGCGGCCGCCTTCGCCTTCACCTACTTCCGCCCCTTCCCCGGGCAGACGCTGGGCTTCGTGCTGATCCTCGTCACCCACATGCTGCCCTTGCCGGTGCGCATCGTGCCGACGTTCCAGCTCATGCACGACCTGGGCTGGGTCAACTCGTACCAGGCCCTGACCATCCCGTTCTTCGCCAGCGCCACCGGCACCCTGCTCTTCCGGCAGTTCTTCCTCACGATTCCCCCGGCGCTGGCCGACGCCGCCCGCGTGGACGGGGCCGGCCCCTGGCGCTTCCTGGTCCGTATCCTCCTGCCGCTCTCCGTGAACAACATCGCGGCCCTGTTCATGGTGGAGTTCCTCTACATGTGGAACGAGTACCTGTGGCCGCTCATCATCACGACCTCGGACGACATGCGGGTGGTCCAGATCGGCATCAAGATGCTGGTGGCCACCGACGCCCAGGCCGAGTGGAACATCATCATGGCCGGTGTGGTGATGGCGATGGTGCCCCCGCTGCTCGTCCTGGTGGTGCTGCAGCGGAGCTTCGTGCGGAGCATCTCGCTCGGCCACGAGAAGTGAGGGAGGCCCGGCGGGTCAGCAGCCTGATTGTGCCTGACCTCGTCTCCACCGCGGCAAAAATGGCTTGAAAATTCGCCGGGTTGACCGCCTTGTACGCCTGGAAACATTGTGCTAGTGTTCGTGTTCACATGGCGCCGGCCCACGAGCCCGGCTGGAGGTCCGTCGGGGAGCTCGCCGCCATCGGGATGACCATGGTCCTGGCGACCGTCATCGGGCTCGGCGCCGGGTACTACGCCGACCGCTGGCTCGGCACGAGCCCCTGGCTGACGCTGATCGGCCTCGGGTTCGGGATCGCCGCAGCCTTCGCGAGCCTGTTCCGGGCGGTCAAGGCGGCGGAGCGAGACCTCGATGAGCGTGACTAGGTTGCGGGGACGGGTGGCGGCCGAGAGCGCCGCCGTGATCGCCGCCCTGGCCGCCGTCGCCGCCGCGCTCGGCGGCGCCTCCGCCGGCCTCGGGCTCCTCGCCGGGGGCCTCCTCGCCGTGGTCAGCTTCTGGCGCCTGGTGTCCGCCGGCTGAAG
>JBBIIW010000203.1:0-5942 GCA_037446305.1 Candidatus Rokuibacteriota bacterium | reverse complement strand
GGCGAGCCGGTCGCCTTCGTGATCGCCGCCGACCGCGCCACGGCCCGCGACGCTGCCGACCTGGTCGCCGTCGAGTACGACCCGCTCCCGCCCGTCGTGGATCCGGAACGAGCCCTGGCCGCGGACGCCCCCCAGCTCTGGCCGGAGGCCCCGGGCAACGTGGCCTACGAGCACGGCTGGAGCTCGGGGGACGTCGACGCCGCGTTCGCGCGCGCGCACCGGGTGGTCCGGATCCGCGTCGCCAACCAGCGGCTGGTCGCCCTGCCGCTCGAGCCGCGGGGCTGCCTGGCCCAGTGGCAGGCCGGGGCCCTCACCGTCTGGACCTCGACCCAGGGCGCCCACAAGACGCGCAGCCTGCTGGCCGAGACGCTGGCCGTGCCGGAGCACGCCATCCGGGTCATCGCGCCCGAGGTGGGCGGCGGCTTCGGCGTGAAGTTCGGCCTCTACGACGAGGAGGTGCTGGTGGCGGTGGCCGCCCGCCGGCTGGGCCGGCCGGTCAAGTGGATCGAGACCCGCAGCGAGCACATGCTGGCCACGATCCACGGCCGCGGCCAGGTCCACACCGCCGAGCTGGCCGTGGACCGCGACGGCACCTTCCTGGCGCTCCGCGTCACCGGCCTCGGCGACCTGGGCGCGCACCTGGAGGGCTTCACCTGCCTGCCGCCCATCCTGTGCGGCCGCCTGATCACGGGCGCCTATCGCATCGGCGCCGCCGCGTACACCACGCGGGGCGTCTTCACCACCAAGACCCCGACCGGCCCCTACCGCGGCGCCGGCCGGCCCGAGGCCTCCTTCCTCATCGAGCGGCTGGCCGATCTGGCCGCCCGCGAGCTGGGGCTGGACCCGGTCGAGATCCGCCGGCGCAACTTCGTGCGCGACGGCGACTTCCCCTTCCGCGCGGCCTCGGGCCTCACCTACGACTCCGGCCGCTACGCGCTGACCCTCGACCGCGCGCTGGCCCTGCTCGACTATCCGGCGTTCCGCGCCGAGCAGGCCCGCGCGCGCCGTCAGGGACGCTACCTCGGCGTGGGCTTCTCGACCTTCATCGAGACGGCCAGCACCGGGCCGTCCCGGACCGGCGCCCTGGCCGGCCACGAGTACGGCAGCGTCCGCGTGGAGCCGTCGGGGCGCGTCACCGTCCTCACCGGCACCTCGCCCCACGGCCAGGGCACGGCCACCACCCTGGCCCAGATCGTGGCCGACGAGCTGGGGGTGACCCCGGAGGACGTCACGGTGATCCACGGTGACACCGCGGTGGTGCCGCAGGGCTTCGGCACCGGCGGCAGCCGCGCCGCCTCGGTCGGCGGCACGGCCGTGCTGCTGGCCGCCCGGACCGTCAGGGACAAGGCCCGCGCCATCGCCGCCCACCTGCTCGAGGCCGCGACCGCCGACGTCGAGCTGGACGCCGGGCGCTTCTTCGTCCGCGGCTTCCCGCAGCGGGCGGTGACGCTCCGCGAGGTCGCCCAGGCCGCCCACCGGGGCCAGCGGCTGCCGCCCGACATGGAGCCGGGCCTCGAGGGGACGCGGGTCTGGGATCCGCCCGACTTCACTATTCCCTTCGGCGTCTACGTGGCCGTGGTCGAGGTGGCGCCGGAGACCGGCGAGGTGCGCCTGCACCGCTTCATCGGGGTGGACGACGTCGGCCACGTCATCAACCCGCTGCTGCTGGAGGGACAGCTCCACGGCGGCATCGCGCAGGGCGTCGCCCAGGCTCTGTGGGAAGAGGTCGTGTACGACGAGAGCGGGCAGCTGCTCACCGGCAGCCTGATGGACTACGCCGCGCCCCGGGCCGACCGGCTGCCCTCGTTCGAGCTGGACCGGACGGTGACGCCGACGCCGGTGAACCCGCTCGGGGCCAAGGGCGTGGGCGAGGCCGGCTGCGTGGGCGCGCCGCAGGCCGTGGTCAACGCGGTGCTCGACGCCCTGGCGCCTTTCGGCGCCACCCACGTGGACATGCCCCTCCGGCCGGAGAAGCTCTGGCGCCTGGTCCGCGGCTGACTCAGAGGTCGATGGCGACGGTCTCCACGACCTCCAGCCCGAAGGCGTCGAGGTGGGGCAGGCGCTTGGGGGTGTTGGTCAGCACCCGCAGCCGCCGCAGCCCCAGGTCGCGCAGGATCTGGCCGCCGATCCCGAAATCGCGCCGATCCATCGGCACCCCCGGGTCGGCCCCCTCCTCGAGGCCCTCCGGCCGCAGGTAGACGAGCACGCCATGGCCCTCGGCCTGGATCCGGCGCAGGGAGGCGGCCAGGATCCGGTTCGAGGGGTTGGCCTTGTTGCCGAAGACGTCGCCCAGCAGGTCCCGCCGGTGCATGCGGACCAGCGTCGGCTCGTCCGTCGCGATCGGGTGCCCGGACGGGTCGAGGCGACCGACGTCGCCCGCGCAGAAGGCCAGGTGGGGCAGCCGGTCCACCAAACTGCGGTAGGCGATCACGGTGAACCGGCCGTGGTCGGTGTCCACCACCACGCCCTCCGGGGGCGGCAGGCGGTGGACCAGTCGCTCCCGCTGCAGCCGGTAGTGGATGATCTGCTCGACCGAGCAGAGGCGGAGCCCGTGCTCGCGAGCGAATGCCTCCAGCTCGGGCAGGCGCGCCATCTCGCCGTCCTCCCGGCACAGCTCGCTGATGACGGCCGCCGGGCGCAGCCCGGCCAGCCGCATCAGGTCCACCGAGCCCTCCGTCTGCCCGGTGCGCACCAGGACCCCGCCCTCGCGGGCCCGCAGGGGGACCAGGTGCCCGGGCCGCACCAGGTCGTCGGGACGGGTCGCCGGATCGGCCAGCAGCCGGGCCGTCCGGCAGCGGTCGGAGGCCGAGATGCCGGTGCCCACGCCGTGCCGCGGGTGCCCGTCCACCGAGACGGCCATGGCCGTGCCCCGGAGCGAGGTGTTGGCGGGCGCCTGCGGGTGCAGCGCGAGGCGATCGCAGTCGCCGGCGGTGAGCGCCACGCACAGGTAGCCCGGGGTGTGACGGGTGATGAAGGCGATCAGCTCCGGCGTCACCGACTCCGCCGCCGCCACCAGGTCCCCCTCGTTCTCGCGGTCCTCGTCGTCGACCAGGATGATCGGCCGCCCGCGGCGCAGCTCCTCCAGGATCTCGGGAATGGTGGCCAGCACGGCCCCGCTCACAGCATCGTGTAGCCGCCCGACACCGACAGGGTCTGGCCGGTGATGAAGCCGGCGGCGGTCTCGGAGGCCAGGAACAGCACGGCGCCCACCACGTCGTCGGGGCGCGCCACCCGGCGCAGCGGGTAGGCCCGCGCGATGCGGGCCCGCATCTCGTCGGTCATCCAGGCCCGGTTCTCGGCGGCCCGCCACATGCTGGCGGCGCCGATCTCGGCCTCGCTCTCGGGCATGGTCATGCCGGGGCACACCACGTTGAGGCGGATGCCGAACTTCCCCACCTCCCGGGCGATGGACTTGGAGAGGGCCATGACGCCGGCCTTGCAGGCCGCGTAGACGCCCTCCCGGAACTCGCCGATGCGCCCCGCGTCGGAGCCCAGGCTCACCACGGCGCCCGCCTTGCGCGCGATCATGCCGTCCAGCACCGCCCGCGTGCAGTTGATCATGCCCCACAGGTTGAGCTGGATCTCCCGCTCCCACTCCTCGCGGGTCTTCTCGACGAAGAGGGCGTCCCGGGTCCAGCCGACGTTGTTGACCAGCACGTCCACCCGGCCGAAGCGGTCCTCGACGGCGCGCACCAGGCCCTGCACTTCGGGCCAGCGGGTCACGTCGGTGCGGACCAGCAGGGCCGCCGCCCCCAGGCGCTCGGCCTCGGCCACCACCGTCTTGCCCTGCTCCTCGTCGATGTCGGCGATGGTGACGCGCGCCCCCTCGCGCGCGAAGCCCAGCGCGATGGCGCGGCCGATGTTCGAGCCGCCGCCCGTCACGATCACGCTCTTGCCCGCCAGGTTCAGGTCCATGCCGGCGCTCCCTTGATCGGATGCAGCATCCAGACGTTCGGGTCCTCGTAGCGCCCCTGGTCGCGCTCGCGGTCGATGACCACCGGCTGCAGGGCGCCGGGCACGACGTAGGGGCCGCTGTCGGGAAACAGCATCTCGGTCCAGGCCTCCCACTCGGCCACCGACCCCTCGATGACCAGCGTGCGGGGTGCCACCCGCAGCACCTCGGCCCCCAGCCGCCAGTGGGTTCGGAGCCAGGGATCGAGGGGCCCGCCGTCGCCCCGGGTCCAGCGGACGTACCGCTCCATCGGCGCCAGCGGATAGCGCGTCTTCAGGGTCGGCCGGACCGGCGCCACCAGCGCCCCCAGGCCGCGCCGGCCGGCCAGGACCAGCATCGCCCGCAGCACCTCGGCGCTGAGTCCACGTCCGCGCTGCTCGGGATGGACCAGGACCGCCAGGGCGGCCAGCGCGGTGGGCCGCTGCCCCTGCCCGCGCGCGCTCAGGGCCCGACGGAGGATCTCCGCCAGCGAGTCCGGCAGCGAGGCCGGCGCCCCGTCCCAGACCAGGGGCACCGTGTGGCCGACCGCGACCGGCCGGCTGCCCTCGAACAGGTAGACCTGGAACTCGGCGAACGTGCTGAACAGGGCCGGCCAGTGCTCCCCGGCCCCGAGCGCATCCCGCTGGGTTAGGAACCGCGGCCAGCCCAGGGCGGCCAGCCGCTGGAACTCGTCCTCCCACTCCGGACGCTCGGCCAGCGTGTAGGTCTTGAGCGGCATGGCGGCGCGCGCTCAGTACGGCTGGGCCTCGCGACCCATCAGCTCGCGGGCCACGATCACCTTCATGATCTCGGCCGTCCCGTCGCCGATCTCGAGGCCGATGACGTCGCGCAGCCGCTGCTCGAAGGGCAGCTCGTCCGTGTAGCCGTAGTGGCCGTGCAGGAGCAGGCACTGGTGGATCACATCCACGGCCAGGCGCGGCCCCCACCACTTCACCATCGCGCTCTCCCGGGTGTGCCGCTCCCCGCGGTCGGCCAGCCACAGCGCCCGGTAGCAGAGCAGGCGGCAGGCCTCGATGTGGGTGGCCGCCTCGGCGATGGGAAAGGACACGCCCTCGAACCGGGCGATGGGCTGCCCGAAGGCACGGCGCTCCTTGACGTAGGCCATCGTCTCCTCGAGCGAGACCTGGGCGGCGCCCAGGCAGGCCAGCGCGATCAGGACCCGGTTGAAGTCGAAGCCCCGCATCACCTCGTAGAACCCGGCGCCCTCCGGGCCCAGACGGTGACTGGCCGGGATCCGGACATGGTCGAACGACAGCACCGCCCGGCCCACCGCGTGCGAGCCCATGTCCCGCAGGGCCTGCCGGGAGACGCCGGGCCGGTCGAGCGGGACCAGGAACGCCGTGACGCCCCGGGCCTTGGCCGCCGGGTCGGTCGTCGCGAACAGCATGACGGCCTGGGCCACCATGGCCAGGCTGATCCCCGACTTCTCGCCGGTGATGACGTACTCGTCACCGTCCCGGACCGCCCGGCAGGTCAGGCTGGCGGCGTCGGAGCCCGCCGCCGGCTCCGTCAGCGCGATGGCGATGATTTCCTCGCCCCGGATCATCGGCGGCAGCCAGCGCTTCTTGACCTCCTCGCTGCCGTTCTTGCCCACGATCTCCCCGGCCAGCCCGGCCAGCTGCAGCCCGTAGGTGCAGGAGAAGTCGCCGCGGGCGATCTCCTCGATGGCCAGGCCGGTCGTGAAGAGGTCGGCCTCCTGCCCCCCGTACTCGACGGGCGCGCGCAGGCCGAACAGCCCGAGCTCGCCCATCCGCCGCCAGGCGTCCCAGGGGAACTCCCCGGTCCGGTCCCAGTGCGACGAGCGCGGCGCCAGCTCGCGGCGGCTGAAGGCGCGCAGGGTGCGGACCAGCGCCTCCTGCTCGGGGCTCAGGGCGAAATCCATCATGCGCTCCTGTCGGCTACGGCCGGCACAGCCGCAGCAGGATGCCGGCGTCGGCCAGCGCGTCCAGGGCCAGCGCCGCGCGCTCGAGCGCGGCCACGAGCGCCGCCG
>JBBIIW010000202.1:0-5949 GCA_037446305.1 Candidatus Rokuibacteriota bacterium | reverse complement strand
CCCGCCAGGCCGGCTCGCCCGGCCGCGGGTCGTCGGCGCGCCGCGGGATGAGGTGCCAGTGGATGTGCGGGACCTGGTTGCCGAGCAGCTCGTAGTTCATCTTGACCGCGTGGAACAGACGCGCCAGGACCTCCGCCACCCGGCTGACCTGCTCCACCAGCGCCGCGCGCTCGTCCGCCGTCAGCTCGAACAGCTCCGTCGCGTGGCGCTTCAGCACGAGCACCGTCCAGCCGGGGAAGAACTGGTCCTCCTGCAGGTAGGCGACCGACCGGCCGAGGTCGGCCACCCGCTGCTCGGGCCGCGGCCAGGTGCCGGCACAGACCGGACAGCCGGGCGCCGTCACCCGCGCGAGGCCAGGAAGCGGCCGAGGCGGCGCAGGCCCTCCTGGATGCGGTCCAGCGAGGCGGCGTAGGAGAAGCGCAGATACCCCTCGGCGTTGCGACCGAAGGCCACACCCGGCGTGACCGCCACCTGGCAGTGCTCGAGGATCGCCAGGGCCAGCCGCCGGGAATCGTGGTCGAAGCGCCGGGCGTTGGCCAGCACGTAGAAGGCGCCGGTCGGCTCGAAGCCGACCCCCAGGCCGATGGCCCGCACGCCCGCCACCATGGCTCGCCGGCGCTCGTCGAAGACGCGCCGGAACCGTCGGCTGTCCTCGCCCGCTTCCCGGAGCGCAGCCACGCCCGCCCACTGCACGAACTCGTTCGTCGAGATGAAGAAGTTGCCGAACAGCGCCTGCAGCGACCGGATACGGTCGGGGGGCGCGATGACGTAGCCCAGGCGCCAGCCGGTCATGGCGTAGGCCTTGGAGAAGCCGTTCAGCACGAAGGCGCGGTCGGTGAACTCGAGCGCCGACCGGTCGCGGCCCTCGTAGGTCAGGCCGTGGTAGATCTCGTCGGACACGAGCCAGATGCCGCGGGCCTCCGCCAGCCGGGCCAGCGCCGCCAGCCGCTCGGCGGTCAGGACGGCGCCGGTAGGGTTGGCCGGCGAGTTGAGGAGGATGGCGCGGGTCCGGGGGCCGATCCGGGCGGCGACCGCGTCCGGGTCCGGCTGGAAGCCCTCCGCCTCGCTGATCCCGACGTACACCGGCCGCCCGTCCGCGTAGCGGACGAAGTTCGGATAGCAGGCGTAGTGGGGATCCGTGAGCAGGACCTCGTCGCCGGGATCGAGCAGGTGGCCGAAGAGCAGGAGCATCGCCGGCGAGGTGCCGGGCGTGACGAGGATCTGGTCGGGCGCCACGCGGACGCCGTAGGTGGCGCGATAGTGCTCGGCGATGGCCTCCCGCAGCGGCACGATCCCGAGACTGTGCGCGTACTTGGTCCGCCCGTCCTTCAGCGCCTTCTCGAGCGCCTCCTGCACGACCGGCGGCGCCTCGAAGTCGGGCTCGCCGAACTCGAGGTGGACGACGTCGGCGCCCGCCCGCTCCAGCGCCTGGGCCCGCTCCCCCATCTCCACGGCCAGGAACGGCTCCACGGCCGCCGCCCGGGCGGAGATCACGGCAGCTCGAACCCCGGGTGCCGGCGCCGCCGCCGGGCCACCCCCGTGTCGTGGGCGGCGCGGGCCACGGCGGCGGCCACGGCCGGCACCACGCTCTTGTTGAAGACGCTGGGGATGATGTACTCCGCCGACAGCTCGCCCCGGCTCACGCAGGCGGCGATGGCCCGGGCGGCGGCCAGCTTCATCTCGTCGTTGACGGCCCGGGCCCGCGCATCGAGCAGGCCCCGGAAGAAGCCCGGGAAGCACAGGACGTTGTTGATCTGGTTGGGGTAGTCGGAGCGCCCGGTGGCCATGACGGCGACGTGACGCTCGGCGTCCTCGGGCTGGATCTCCGGCACCGGGTTGGCCATGGCGAAGACGATGGGGCGCCGGGCCATCCGCTTGACGTCGCGGACCGTGAGCACGCCGGGCACGCTGAGCCCGATGAACACGTCGGCGCCGGCCACGGCGTCGGCCAGCCGCCCCTTCACGCGGCGGGGATTGGTGGTGTCGGCCACCCAGCGCTTCATGAAATCCATCCCGACCGTCCGGTCGCGGTGCAGGGTGCCGTGCTCGTCCACGCCCACGATGTCACGCACGCCGCTGGCCGCCAGGATCTTGATGGTGGCCGTGCCGGCGGCGCCGACCCCGCACACCACCACCCGGATCTTGCGCAGGTCCTTCCCGACGATCCTGAGCGCGTTGAGGAGCGCGGCCAGCACCACCACCGCCGTGCCGTGCTGGTCGTCGTGGAAGACGGGGATATCCAGCTCCTTGCGCAGGCGCGTCTCGATCTGGAAGCAGCGGGGCGCCGAGATGTCCTCCAGGTTGATGCCGCCGAAGCCCGGAGCCAGGTACTTCACCGTCTCCACGATCCTGTCGGTCTCCGTGGTGGCCAGGCAGATCGGGAAAGCGTCCACGTTGGCCAGCTCCTTGAAGAGCATGGCCTTGCCCTCCATGACCGGCAGGGCCGCCTCGGGGCCGATGTCGCCCAGCCCCAGGACCGCGGTGCCGTCGGTGACCACGGCCACCGCGTTCTGCTTCATGGTGAGCGAGAACGCGCGCTCCCGGTCCTCGTGGATGGCCAGGCAGACCCGGGCCACGCCCGGCGTGTAGACCATGGACAGGTCGTCGCGGTTGCGGATGGGGACCTTGTTCTGGATCCCGATCTTGCCGCCCAGGTGGACCAGGAAGGTGCGGTCGGAGACATTCACGACCCGGACGCCGGCCAGGTGGCGGAGCCGGCTGACGATCTGCTGCCCGTGCACGCTGTCCCGGGCCTTGACCGTGATGTCGCGGATGACGTGGTCGGCGCGCGACTCGACGAGGTCCACCGCCCCGATGTCGCCGCCGGCGGCGCCGATGGCGGAGGCGACGCGGCCCAGCATGCCCGGCCGGTTCCGGATCTGCAGGCGGACCGTGATGCTGTAGCTGGCGCTGGGGTGGACCGCCATGGGGGGCTCTACCGCTCGCCCGGCGTGCCGGCGAGCGTGCGCCGGACGAGGTCGAGGAGGAGCGTCGCGGCGCGGATGCGGACGGAGCCGACGTCCCCGCCGAAGCGCCAGGCGCGGCCGCGCCCCCCGTCCTCCACGGTGGCCGCGACCGTGACGGCCCAGGTGGAGGCGGCATCCGGCACCGGCTCGACGAGGCTGGCAGCCCCCACCGGGACGGCAGCCCACTTCGCCACGGCGTCGGCCAGCTCGCGCGCCCGCGACTCGGGGTCGGCCGAGGCCGGCGCGCTCAGGCCGGCCCGCCCGACGTCCTCGCCGCGGCCCAGCACGAGGCCGGCCGCGAACACGTCGGCCCCGGCATCGGTCAGCCGCTGGCTGGCCAGGCCGGCCGTGCCGACCTCGATCACCGCCAGCCGGGCGCCGAGGGCGCGGAGCTGGCCGGCCACCACCCCCTCCAGCGTGGCCTCGTCCGCCCCGAAGACGTGATCGCCGAGGCGGCGCCGGATCTCGGCCTCCACCGGGGCGATCAGGGCCTCGGCCTCCTGGCGGCTGGCCGCCTTGGCCGCGACCCGGACGTCGACCTGCCCCAGGTGGGCGAGCGTGCCGACCGTCGGGTTGGCTCCCTTCTCCATGAAGTCGCCCAGGAGCTCCCCGATCCGGCTCTCGCCGAGGCCGACCGTCCTGAGCACCCGGAGCCGGATCTCCCCGGCCAGCCGCAGCCGCTGCCGGAGGTACGGCAGGACGCGGGTGACCAGCAGGTGCTCCATCTCCCGGGGTACCCCCGGCAGAGTCACCACCGTCCTCTGGCCCTGCTCCACGATGAAGGCCGGCGCCGTGCTCACGGGGTTCTCGACCGGGATCGCGCCCTGTGGGATGTAGGCCTGCCGGCGATTCGAGGGCGAGACCTTGAGGCCCCGGGTGGCGAAGAAGGCCTCGATCTGGCGCATCAGGTCGTCGGAGAAGGCCAGATCCCGCCCCGTCGCCGCCGCCACGGCCTCCCGGGTGACGTCGTCCGCCGTGGGTCCGATCCCCCCGGTAGTCACGATGACATCGGAGCGGTCCAGAGCCTGCCGCAGGACGGCTGTCAGCCGGGAAAGGTTGTCGCCGACCGTCGTTTTGTAAAAAAGATCAAGCCCGATGGAGGCGAAGTGGCGGGCGATGGTAGCGGAGTTGGTGTCGACGATCTGCCCCAGCAGCAGCTCGGACCCGACGGCAACGACCTCGGCCTTCACGCGGTAGCCCCAGGCCGCCCATGATAGCAGAGCAACAACCGGCCAAATACGTGAACGCGAATACCCAGGCCGGTGCCGCGTCTATCAGCCTGGTGGCACCGGTTTCCGGGGGGTTAGTCCGCCCGTCGCCCCGGTGGCCTGCTTCTTGCGGCGCCGGAAGGTGGAAACGGCGCCTGCCCTTCATGCATCTAAAACTCGGGAATCCTTGAAGGGTTTTTCGGGTGACATCATGACATTCAGAGAGCCAGATCACGAGGTCGACGCCACGCAGGTGCTCCCGGCGGCGCTGTCGACCGACGAGACGGCCGAGCAGCCGCCGGTCCCGGAGGACGAGACCGAGCGCATCCCCGACGAGGCGCTGGCTCCCCTGCCGGCGCGCGGGGAGGACCCCGTCCGCCTGTACCTGAAGGAGATCGGCAAGGTCCCGCTGCTCACCGCCAAGCAGGAGGTCGAGATCGGCCGTCGCATCGAGGAGGGGCAGATCGCGCTCCGGCGGGCCCTGGCCGGCATCCCGCTGGCGCTGCGGGCCCTGCTGGAGGTCGGCGATCGGCTCCGCCGGGAGGAGATCCCGGCCGACGACGTGATCGTGCTCCCCGAGGGGGGGGAGCTGGACGCGGCCGAGATCAAGCGGGTGCTGGCGGCGTTCGCCCGCATCCGCCGCCTGGAGCGCGAGATCGACAGGCTCCGGGAGGCCATGCGGGACAAGCGCCGGTCGGCGACCACGCGGGCCAACTATGCGAAGTGGATCGCGGCCAGCCGGGAGTCGATCCAGAAGATCGTGGCCGAGATGCCGCTCAAGCCGGCGCTCGTCGACGAGCTGGTGGCCCGCGTGCGGCGGGAGTCCGAGCGCCTGGAGCGGCTCGGTGCCGAGGTGCGCCGGGGCAACCGGGCCGGGGCCCGGGAGCTCCGTCAGCTCGAGCGGGCGCTGGGGCTGCCCCGCCGCCAGCTGCAGGCGCTGCTGGCCGACATCGCCCGCTACGACCAGCGGGTGCGGCAGGCCAAGAAGGAGCTGATGGAGGCCAACCTCCGCCTGGTGGTGTCGGTGGCCAAGCGCTACCTGGGCAGCGACCTGAGCCTGCTGGACCTCATCCAGGAGGGCAACATCGGGCTCATGAAGGCCGTGGACCGCTTCCAGTACCGCCGCGGCTTCAAGTTCTCGACCTACGCAACCTGGTGGATCCGCCAGGCCATCACCCGCGCCATCGCGGACCACTCGCGGACCATCCGCATCCCGGTCCACATGGTGGAGACGCTGAACCGCATCTCGCGGGTGAACCGCGCGATGGTGAACGAGCTGGGGCGGGAGCCGACGCCCGAGGAGCTGGCCCAGCGGACCGGCGTGCCGGCCAAGAAGGTCCGCCTCATTCTCGAGTCGTCGCGCAAGCCGCTGTCCCTGGAGACGCCGATCGGCGAGGACTCGGAGCTGGGCGACTTCCTGGAGGACAAGATGGCCGGCTCGCCCAACGACTCGCTGCTGAGCCAGGACCTGACCACGCAGGTGGAGCGGGCCCTGGCCACCCTGTCGCCGAAGGAGAAGGAGATCCTCCGGCTGCGGTTCGGCATCGGCGAGGAGGGTGAGCACACGCTGGAGGAGGTCGGCAAGCGGTTCGCCGTCACGCGCGAGCGCATCCGCCAGATCGAGGCCAAGGCGCTCCGGAAGCTGCGCCACCCGCTCCGCGGGCGCAACCTCCGGGCCTTCGTGGAGAACTGATCACATGGGGGGCTCCGGGCGCCCCCCAAGCCCCCCAGCGCGGCCGCCCCGGCCCAGCCGGGCGCGGCCGCGAGCGTCACTG
>JBBIIW010000201.1:0-5958 GCA_037446305.1 Candidatus Rokuibacteriota bacterium | reverse complement strand
CCGGCAGCCGCGTTGACCCTCGCCGCGGGAGATTTTCCCCTGCCGCCCGCCTGACCGTACCGAACCGGTTCCATGTCGTTTCTTCAGCCTCTGCTGCTGACCGCCCTGCCGCTGGTCGCCCTGCCGCCCGGGCTGGCCCCCCGCATGGCGCTCGGGTACCTGTGCCTGCCCCTGCTGGCCGTGCTGCGCGCGGTGGACGTGCACGTGGTCAAGGAGGCGGAGGTCGAGGAGAGCCTCGGGGTGCTGGAGGCCCTGGCCGCCGAGCTGGGTCCCGCGCAGCCCGCCGCCGTCAACGAGGCCAAGCGCCTGGCGGCCGCCATCGGCGACCGGCTGCCCGTCGTCTACGGCGGCCCGCTCACCGGCGCCGCCGCCTACCGGTGGAAGACCGACCTGGAGGAGAACGCCAAGACGTTCGCGGCCGCCGGCGCCCTGCCCGAGATGAACCACAACGAGATCGAGGCCTGGAGCGGCCCGCAGGCCGGGCGGCTCCACCTGGTCTTCCTCCGCGACCGCGAGGAGCGGCCGGAGATCGCCGAGCGCTTCGCGGCGATGCGGGAGATCATCGGCGCCGGGGCCGGCGGGGTGAGCGAGACGTGGTCGCGCGGCCGGGGGGGCCTGGCCCGCCTGCTCTCGCTGGCGTACCGCGGCGTGTGGACCAGCTACTACCTGGCGCTCCTGCGCGGCGTGGATCCGTGGGCCGTGCCGGTGCTGGAGGCGCTCAAGGGACGGCTGGGCACCGGCCCGCGCTGAGTCCGCACGCGGCAACCGGCTCGAAAAGCGTCGCGGCTGCGTGCTACACTGACCCGAATTCCTCCGGGAGGTCGCCCGATGGCGCGTGACGAGTACCTGTTCACGTCGGAATCGGTGACGGAAGGTCACCCCGACAAGATCGCCGACCAGATCTCCGACGCGGTGCTGGACGCCATCATCGCCCAGGACCCGATGGGCCGCGTGGCCTGCGAGACCCTGCTCACCACCGGGCTCGTGATCGTGGCCGGCGAGATCACGACGTCCTGCTACGTGGACATTCCCCGCGTGGCGCGGGAGACCATCCGCCACGTGGGCTACACGCGCGCCAAGTTCGGGTTCGACTACGAGACGTGCGGCGTCATCACCGCCATCGACGAGCAGTCCTCCGACATCGCCATGGGGGTGGACGCGCTGGGCGCCGGCGACCAGGGGCTGATGTTCGGCTACGCCTGCCGGGAGACCCCGGAGCTCATGCCGCTGCCCATCATGCTGGCCCACCGCCTCACCATGCGGCTGGCCGAGGTGCGCAAGACCGGCGTCCTGGACTACCTGCGACCCGACGGCAAGTCCCAGGTGACCGTCCGGTACGTCGACGGGCGGCCCCGCCGGGTCGAGACGGTCGTCATCTCCACCCAGCACAGCCCCGACGTCCCCAGCGAGCGGATCCGGCAGGACGTGATCGAGCACGTCATCGTGCCCACCATCCCGCCCGAGCTGCTCGACCGGGCGGGCTGCGTCTTCCACGTCAACCCCACCGGCCGCTTCGTGACCGGCGGCCCCATGGGGGACACCGGGCTGACCGGCCGCAAGATCATCGTCGACACCTACGGCGGCTCTTGCCCCCACGGGGGCGGCGCCTTCTCGGGGAAGGATCCGACCAAGGTCGACCGCTCCGCCTCCTACATGGCCCGGCACGTGGCGAAGAACATCGTGGCCGCCGGGCTGGCCGAGCGGGTGCTGGTGCAGGTGGCCTACGCCATCGGCGTGGCCGACCCCGTGTCGATCATGGTCGACACCTACGGCACCGGCACGGTGCCGAACGCCCGCCTGGAGGAGCTGATCCGCCGGCACTTCGACTTCACCCCGGCCGGCATCATCAAGTACCTGAACCTCCGTCGGCCCATCTACCGCAAGACGGCGGCCTACGGGCATTTCGGGCGGACCGAGCCCGAGTTCACCTGGGAGCGGACGGACCGGGTGAAGGACCTCCGCGACGACGCCGGGCGCTGAGGCGGGACGCGGCGACGGCACGAGGGCCGGCGGTGGCGGACGCCCGCCGCGGCCCCCGAGCCCCGGGAGGCCGGCGCGGGGCGAGCCGGCACTGGCGCAGGGGCCACTCCGGGACGCGACGCACTGAGGCGCGACGCACTGAAAGGACAGACGGCACCATGATCGAGCACGACGTGAAGGATCCGGGGCTGGCCGCGGCCGGCCGCCTCCGGATCGAGTGGGCCGAGCAGTCGATGCCCGTGCTGCGCCAGGTGCGCGAGCGCTTCGCGCGCGAGCAGCCGCTGAAGGGCCTGCGCATGGGCTGCTGCCTGCACGTGACGACCGAGACGGCCGTGCTGATGCTGACCCTCAAGGCCGGCGGGGCCCAGGTGGCCCTGTGCGCCTCCAACCCGCTGTCGACCCAGGACGACACGGCCGCAGCCCTGGTCCGCGAGTACGAGATCCCCGTCTTCGCCCGCAAGGGCGAGGATCACGACACCTACTACCGGCACCTGGCGGCCGTGCTGGGCACGCGGCCGCAGCTCACGATGGACGACGGCGCCGACCTGATCACCCAGCTTCACCGCGAGCGGCGGGACCTGCTGCCGGACGTGCTGGGAGGCACCGAGGAGACCACGACCGGCGTCATCCGGCTCCGGGCCATGGAGAAGGAAGGCGTGCTGGCCTTCCCGGTCATCGCCGTCAACGATGCGGACACCAAGCACCTGTTCGACAACCGCTACGGCACCGGGCAGTCCACCATCGACGGCATCCTGCGGGCCACCAACATCCTGCTGGCCGGGCGGACCGTCGTGGTGGCCGGCTACGGGATGTGCGGGCGGGGCGTGGCCACGCGGGCCAAGGGCATGGGCGCCCACGTCATCGTCACCGAGGTCGAGCCGCTGCGCGCCCTGGAGGCGGTGATGGACGGCTTCCCGGTGATGCCCATGGCCCGGGCGGCCGAGGTGGGCGACGTGTTCGTCACCGTCACCGGCAACACCGGCGTCATCGGCCCCGCGCACTTCGCCCGGCTCAAGGACGGCGCCATCCTGGCCAACGCCGGACACTTCAACGTGGAGATCGACCTGGCCGGACTGGCCGCCGCCGCCTCCGCCCGCCGCCTGGTGCGCCCCTTCGTCGAGGAGTTCGTCCTCGCCGGCGGCCGCCGGGTCTACGTGCTGGGCGAGGGACGGCTCATCAACCTGGCCGCCGCCGAGGGCCACCCGGCCGCCGTGATGGACATGAGCTTCGCCAACCAGGCCCTGGGCGCCGAGTTCATGGTCAAGCGGGGCCGGGCCCTGGAGCGCAAGGTCTACCCGGTGCCGGTCGAGATCGACCGCGAGATTGCCAGGCTGAAGCTCGCCTCCCTGGGAGTGCAGATCGACGGCCTGACGCCCGAGCAGGAGTCCTATCTCGCCTCCTGGAGGCACGGGACCTAGGCGCCCCCCGGATGCCACGTCCCCGGGCGATCGTCTTCCTGGCCCTGGCCCTGCTGACGCTGGGCTTCCTGGGCCAGGTCGTCCCCCTCTACACCGACTGGCTCTGGTTCCAGGAGGTGGGCTACACCGCGGTCTTCCTGACCGCGCTCAGCTACCGCGGCCTGATCTTCACCGGGGTCGCCGTGGGCGTCCTCCTCTTCCTGTACGTCAACCTGACCTTCGCCGCCCGGCGGGCCCGGCCCGACGTGCTGTGGGAGCTGGAGGACCAGCTGGGCCTGCCCGGGCGGGCCGTGATCGAGCCCGTCATCCGGCGCTTCCTGCCGCTCGTGCTGGCCTTCATCGCCTTCGTCTCCGGGCTCCGGGCCAGCGCCCGCTGGGAGACGGTCATGGCCTACCTGAACGCGGTGCCGTTCGGCCGGCCGGATCCGCTCTTCGCCCGTGACCTCGACTTCTTCGTCTTCACGCTGCCCTTCTGGCGCCTGCTGCTCGGCTGGGCCACCGCGCTGGTCGTGGCGACCATCGTCCTGTCGGTGGCCGTCTACGTGCTCCAGCGCAGCCTGGTCTTCACGGCCCGGGGCCCGCGGCTGGCCGCCGGCGCCCGCAGCCACCTCCTCGTGCTGGGCGCCATCCTGCTGGGGCTCACGGCGGTCGGGTTCTGGCTGGACCGCTTCGACCTGGTCTACTCCGGCCGGGGCGTCATCTTCGGCGCCAGCTACACCGACATCCACGCCGTGCTGCCGGTGCTGGGCGCCCTGGCCGTGCTGGCCATGCTCTGCGCGGCCGCCTGCCTGGTGCAGGTCGCCCGGACGGGGATGCGCCTGGTGGCGGCGGGCCTGCTGGTCCTGGTCGGAGTGTGGGTGCTGGGACTCGGCATCTACCCGGGGCTGCTCCAGCGCTTCCGGGTGACGCCCAACGAGCTGGCCGCCGAGCGGCCCTTCATCGAGCACAACATCCGCATGACCCGCCAGGCCTACGGCCTGGACGACGTGGAGGAGCGGGAGTTCCCGGCCGACGAGACGCTCGACGCCGCCGCCCTGGCCCGCAACGCGGCGACCATCGAGAACATCCGGCTCTGGGACCACCGCCCGCTGCTGCGGACGTTCGCCCAGCTCCAGGAGATCCGCACCTACTACAAGTTCGTGGACGTGGACAACGACCGCTACCGCGTCGGCGGGCGCTACCGGCAGATCATGCTGTCGCCGCGCGAGCTCTCCTACCAGCACCTGCAGACGCGGGGCGGCTCCTGGATCAACGAGCACCTCACCTTCACCCACGGCTACGGGGTGGTGCTGGGCCCGGTGGCCACCATCACGCCCGAGGGCCTGCCCGAGCTGCTGGTCCAGGACATCCCGCCCCGCAGCCACGGCTTCCTGGACGTCACCCGGCCCGAGATCTACTACGGCGAGCTGGCCAACGAGTACGTGATCGTCCGCACCCGCTCGCAGGAGCTGGACTACCCGGCCGGCGACCAGAACGTCTACACCCAGTACGCCGGCCAGGGGGGCATCGCCCTGTCCTCCTGGCTGCGCAAGGTCGCCTTCGCGGCCCGGTTCGGCGAGCTGAAGATCCTGCTCTCCAACGACCTGACGCCCGAGAGCCGGGTCATGTTCCGGCGCACGGTCGTGGAGCGCGTGCGCCACATCGCGCCCTTCTTCCGGTACGACCGCGATCCCTACATGGTCGTCACCGACGACGGCCGGCTGGTGTGGATGCTGGACGGCTACACCACCACCGGCCGGTACCCGTACTCGGATCCCATCCCCAACGTCGGCAACTACATCCGGAACTCGGTCAAGGTCACCGTGGACGCCTACCACGGCCGGGTCACGTTCTACCTGGCCGACGCCGCCGACCCGCTCGTCCGTGTCTACGCCCGCGCCTTCCCGGGCCTGCTGCGCCCGCTGGCCGACATGCCGGAGGACCTGCAGCGGCATATCCGCTACCCGGAAGACCTCTTCGCCATCCAGGCCCGGAAGTACGCGACCTACCACATGGGTGACCCGCAGGTCTTCTACAACAAGGAAGATCTGTGGGCCATCCCGCGGCGGACGGTCGAGGGGCGCGACCAGGAGATGCAGCCCTACTACACGATCATGCGGCTGCCCGGCGAGGCCCGCGAGGAGTTCATCCTCCTGACGCTCTTCAACCCGGCGCGCCGCGACAACATGATCGCGTGGATGGCCGCCCGCTCCGACCCGCCCAACTACGGGCGCCTGATCGTCTACAACTTCCCGAAGCAGAAGCTGGTCTACGGTCCGCGGCAGATCGACGCCCGCATCGACCAGGACCCCCACATCGCCCAGCAGCTCACGCTCTGGAGCCAGCGCGGCTCCAGCGTCATCCGCGGCTCCCTGCTGGCCATTCCCATCGACCAGTCGCTGATCTACGTGCAGCCGCTGTACCTGGCCGCCGCCGAGCAGGGGGCGCTGCCGGAGCTCCGGCGGGTGATCGTCGCCTACGGCAACCACATCGCCATGGAGCCGACGCTCGAGCAGTCCCTGGCCCAGATCTTCGGCGGCCGGCCGGCGGCGCCGGCGGCCCCGCCGCCCGGGCCCCGGGC
>JBBIIW010000200.1:0-6006 GCA_037446305.1 Candidatus Rokuibacteriota bacterium | reverse complement strand
TGGGGCGGGCGATGCCCGTGCCGCCGGCCCCGCGGGCCCGCCGGGTGCTGGGCGAGCTTCTCGCGCTGCTCGGCGGTGAGCAGCGGCCCGATCTCGCGCAGCGACTGCACGCGGAGGTCCATCATCTGCCGGGTCAGCTCGGCGACCTCCTGCTGCTTGGCCTGCAGGGCCGCCTGATCGGCGCCCTCGAGGGCCAGCCGGCTCAGCTCGCGCCGGGCGGCCATCAGCGCCGTCGCCGCCTGCCGCAGGCGGTCACGGTACCGGTCCCGGATGGCCCGGATCTCCCGGGCCTGCTCCTCGCTCAGGCCCAGCCACTGCTGGAACCGGGCGGCCCGGTCTTCCCGGCCGTGGTGGGCGGGATCGGCCACGGCCGGCACGGCGGCGGCGCCGAGCACGGCCGCGGCGAGCGCGAACGCCACGCATCTACGCATCGGGTTCCCCTTTCTCCGGCGATGCCGGTCACGGATGAGACGGGGACACCCCGGGGAACGTTTACGGGCCGGCGCGGGCCCACCCTCAGTACCAGCGCCAGCGCCAGACCAGGGCGAAGAGGACCGCGGCCAGGAGCAGCGCGGCCGCGAGCAGCGCGCGGTGCCAGCGGACCGGGACCCCGACGTCCAGCAGGAGCGAGCGGACCCCGAGCAGCCCGTGCAGCAGGGCCAGGGCCAGCAGCGCCGCCTGGACGCCCCGGCGGAACGGGTTGGCCAGGTGCAGCGCGATGACGACGAGCAGGGCCACCGCCGCGGCCCGCTGGATCAGCCAGGCCCACATCCCGGCCCGCGTGTCCCGCCAGCCCTCGGCGGTCGTCCAGGCCCGCCGCAGCACCTTCGTGTCCTGGCCGGCGCGCGAGGGCCCGGGCGCCTCACCAGGAGCGCGGATACTCCGGCTCCTCGCGCGTGAGCACCTCGAGCAGGGCCGGCCGGCCCGCCTCCACCTCGGCGATGGCCCGGCGCAGCGCGGGCACGATGTCGTGGGGCTTCTCGACCCGCTCGGTGTAGCCGCCCAGCGCGTCGGCCACCTTGCGGTAGTCGCCGCCGACGAAGCGCAGCCGGTACCGCTCGGTGGCGACCGGCAGGTACTTGTCGTAGCCCCCCATGGCGCCGTTGTTGAGGACCACGGTGAGGATCGGAATGCGGCAGCGCACGGCGGTCTCGAAGTCCATGCCGACCATGCCGAAGGCCACGTCGCCCATGACGTTGAGGACCAGGCGGTCGGGCGCGGCCAGCTTGGCCCCCATCGCCAGCCCCAGCCCCGTCCCCAGCTGGGTGGACTTTCCCCAGCCGATGTAGCCGTGAGGCACCACCGCCTCCCAGAACGGGATCATCTGGTCGCGCGGGTTGCCGGCGTCGTGGGTCACGATCGTCCGCCGGCGGTCGACGGTGTGCATGAGGTCCCAGATCACCCGGTAGGGGCTGATGGGCACGGTGTCCGAGGTCAGCCGGCCCATCCACTCGCGGAGGTACTCGGCCTTGACCGCCTGGACCTCGCGGGCCACCGCATCCCGGCCCCGGCGCCCCTGGGGCCCCGCCTGGCGCCGGACCTCCTCCAGCATCTGGTCCAGGACGGCCCGGACATCGCCGATGACCGCGTGCGCGATCGGGTAGTCGTGGTTGACGTCGCGCTCGTCGATGGTGACCTGCACCAGCGTCGTGCCGGCCGGGATCGGCACGATGAACGTCGAGCGCGTGAAGGACGTGCCGAGGCCGAGCACGAGGTCGGCCCGGCGGAGGAAGTGATCCACGGTCCGGGGGCCCGAGAGCCCGCCGCCGGTGCCCAGCGCCAGCGGATGGTCCTCGGGGAAGGCGCTCTTGCCGTTCAGCGTGGTGAGCACGGGAATCTGCAGCAGCTCGGCCAGCGCCCGGAGCGGGTCCCAGGCCTCGGCGTAGAGCACGCCCTGCCCGGCCATGATCACCGGCGCCCGCGCGGCGAGCACCAGGCGCACCGCCTCCCGCACGTCCGCCGGATCGCCGAGCGGCGCCGAGCGCCGGACGGGGGCATAGGCCGCCACGGCGTCGTCCGGCACCTCCTCCTTCATGACGTCGGTGGGGACCTCCAGCATCACCGGCCCCGGGCGGCCGTTGCGCAGCAGCGTGAAGGCGTGGCGCAGCATCTGGGGCAGCCGGGCGCCCGCGTTCACGCTCTCCACCCACTTGGTCACCCCCCGGTACTGCCGGGACGCCTCGAAGCTCGGGGCCACGCCCTGGCGCCCCCGCTCCACACCGCCCGGCAGGAGCAGGATCGGGCTGCCGTCCGAGTAGGCCTGGGCGATCCCGCCGAAGGCGTTCTCGGAGCCGGGGCCGTACTGGACCGCGCAGGCCCCCAGGCGGCGGCCGCCGGCCACACGGCTCAGGCCATCGGCGATGTTGACCGCCACCCGCTCCGTGCGCGCGCAGATCGGCCGGATGCCCTCGACGGCCGAGGCCTCGATGATCGCGTTGTTCGGAAAGCAGGTGAGGACCTCGAGGCCCTCGGTCTTGAGAATCCTGGCGATGGCGGTCTTGCCTTGCATGCTGGCGCTCCTATCGAGGGCACGGGCGTTCGCAGGCGCCGGGCCGTGGCGGGCGTGAATCGCAGGGCTGCCGGGGCGGGGCCTTCACCGGCATCGCGGCCTGCTCACTTGGCGGCCGCCGCCGCCACGGGCGCCGGCGCGCGCCGGTGGCGGAGCCGGGTGGCGAAGACCAGCGCGAACAGCAGCGCCCCGGCCAGGTCCGTGTAGAGCTCGGGCACCATGAGCGTGAAGCCGGCGATCAGGAAGAGCGCCCGGGTGGCGGCGCCCAGGGGGCCCCACAGCCAGCCGTCGAACCCGAACGAGAGCGCAAAGACGCCGATCGCGGCGGTGATGGTCGCCTGCACGATCTCCGGCCAGGAGCCGATCCAGAGCAGGACGGGATTGTAGACGAAGAGAAAGGGGACCAGGATCTTCACGAACCCCAGGCGGGCGGCGATCCAGCCGGTGCGCATGGGGTCGCCGCCGGCGATGGCGGCGCCGGCATACGCGGCCAGGGCCACCGGCGGCGTGATGGACGACAGCAGCGCCCCGTAGAAGACGAACATGTGGGCGGCCATGGGCGGCGTGCCCATCTGCACCAGGGTCGGCGCCCCGATGAGGGCCGCGATGATGTAGGCCGGGGCGGTCGGCATGCCCATGCCCAGGATGAAGCACGCCAGCAGGATCAGCACCAGGGTCGGCAGGTGCAGCCCGCCCGACAGGGACAGGATCGCGCTGATGAAGGTAATGCCGACCCCGGTCAGGTCGAGGACGCCGACGATGAGGCCGGCGCAGCCCACGGTGGCCGCGATCATGATGGACCCGCGGGCGCCGGCCTCCAGCGCGGCCCAGATGCGCCGGGGGCCCAGGCGGGTGGCCGGCCGCAGCAGCGAGACGGCCACCAGGGTCGCGGTGGCCAGGAACGCCGCGCGGAAGGGCGTGTAGCCCTGGAAGAGCAGGACGATCAGGACGACCACCGGCAGGGCGAAGTGCGCGCCGCCGCGCAGGACCGTTCCCAGCGGCCGGATCTCCGCGGCCGGCACGCCGCGCAGACCGTGCTTGACCGCCTCGTTGTGCACGCCCAGGTACACGGACAGGTAATAGAGGAAGGCCGGCAGGATGGCGGCGACGGCCACCGCCAGGTACGGCACCCCCAGGAACTCGGCCATGATGAAGGCCGCCGCGCCCATCACGGGCGGCATGATCTGCCCGCCCGTGGAGGCCGCCGCCTCCACCGCGCCGGCGAAGTTCGGGTGGTAGCCGAAGCGCTTCATGAGCGGGATGGTGAAGGTGCCGGTGCCGTAGACGTTGGCCACCGAGTGGCCGGAGATCGTGCCGAAGAGGGAGGAGGAGACGACGGCCACCTTGGCCGCGCCCCCCGTGAACCGGCCGACCATGGCCATGGCCAGGTCGATGAAGAAGCGGCCGCCGCCGGTGACCTCCAGGAACGCCCCGAACACGATGAAGAGGTAGACGAACGTGGCCGAGGCCCCGGTGGGCGTGCCGAAGATGGCCTGGGGCGTGAGGACCATGTGGTCGATGAGCGTGAGCGGGTCGGTCCGGCGGATGGTCAGGGGCGCCGGGAAGTGATCGCCGAGCAGGGCGTAGACGACGAAGAGGCCCGCGATGGACGGCAGCGCCCACCCCGTCAGCCGCCGGGCGGCCTCCAGGACCAGCAGGATGGTGAGCCCGCCGAAGACGATGTCCAGCGCCGTCATCGGGCCGTAGTACCACTCCCGCCGCACGATGCGGTCGTGCTCGACGATCAGGTAGAGGTCGATGGCCAGGGTCAGCGCGGCCAGCGGCAGGTCGATGCGCTCGGCGGCGGCCCGGGACAGGCGCCGGGAGCAGGGCACGGTCAGGAAGGCCAGCGCCAGCAGCGTCATCAGGTGCACCGTGCGCTGCAGCATGGACTCGAAGGCGCCGAAGGCGCCGGCCCACAGGTGGAAGACGGACAGGCTGACGGCCAGGGTGCCGATGGCCCACCTGGCCGCCCGCGTGTCGAGCAGCCTCACGCTACTTCAGCCAGCCCTTGTCCCGATAGAAGGCCCGGGCGCCGTCGTGCAGCGGGAAGGCGCCCACGTGCTCGGCCATCCCCTCGGCCTTGAAGGGCGCCAGGGCGGCGTGGAAGGTCTTGAACTTCTCGCCGTTCTCGGCCACGGCCTTGAGCGAGGCGTAGACCACGTCGGCCGGCAGGTCGGCCCGGGCGACGAAGACGCCGCCGTCGGTGGGCGCCTTGACCGGCTCGTCCTGGCCGCGGAACTGCCCGGCCGGCAGCGTGGCCTGCACGAAGCCGTACTTCCTGGTCAGATGGTCGAGCAGATCCTGGTCCCAGGGCAGGAACTTCATGTCCCGGACCGTGGTCAGCTCCACCAGCCAGCCGATCTTGCCCGTCACGACGGCCAGGATGCCGTCGGCGTGACCGTCCTTGATGAGGTTCACGCCGTCGGCCCAGGCCACGTGGCTCATCTTGCCGCCCCACTCCCCGAGCCTGTCCCAGGAGCCGCCCATCTCCTCGAACGCCGTGCGCCAGATCCACTCGGTGGCGTTGCCGCGGGCCAGGGTGGTCAGCTTGAGCGGCATCTTCTGGCGGACGATGTCGGAGACCGTCCTGGCCGGGACGTCGTTGCGGACGACGGCGATGAACTGGTACTCGTCCTGCACGTTCATGATCGAGCGGACGTTGGGGTAGTCGTCCTTGAACGCCCCCTGCTTCTGGACGGCCAGCTTGGTCATGATGCGGGTCGTGGAGGCCAGGTCCAGCTCGCCCTTGTTGGTGCGCGGGATGTTGCCGATCCAGCCGCCGGGCACCACGCTGATCTTGATGCCCGGGTAGACATCGGCCACCGTCTTGGCGAAGCCCGTCATCTCCACGTACCCGATGCCGCCGACCGTGCCCCCGCCGGCGCGCAGGTTCGCCGACACCCGGGACAGGTCAGGGGCCGCCCAGGCAGGGGCCAGGCGCGACGCCATGAGGGCGGCGCCGGCCGTGCCGATGCGTCCGAGAAAGGCTCTGCGCTCGAGGCTCATGGGCTCCTCCTTCATGGCTAGTCGCCGATCTCGACGGGCTCCGGCGCCGTCGTCGCCTCCGCCGGCCGGGCGCGGCTGAGCGTCACCGGCTGGCGCCGGACCGCCGCCGACTCGCCGTCGAGACGGACGCGAACCGTGTAGAGCGGGCCCGGGGCGGGGCCGGGGTGGTCGCGGCGGTAGTGGGCGCCGCGGCTCTCCGTCCGCTCCAGGGCGCTGGCAATGATAAGCCGCGCCGCGACGGTCTGGCTGCGGAGATTGAGCCAGTCCTGCCAGGCCAGGTTGAGGGTCTCGGCCCCGCCGGCCCCCACCGCCGGCAGCCGGGCCTGGAGGTCCTCGACCACGCCCAGAGCCTCCTTCAGGCCGGCCTCGTCGCGGACGAGGCCGGCCCGCTCCCACATGACGTCGCGCAGCCGCTGCTGGAGGGCGTAGAGCTCGGGGCCGGCCGGGCGCGCGAGCGGCGCCCGGGCCTCCCGCACGGCCTCGACCAG
>JBBIIW010000199.1:0-6020 GCA_037446305.1 Candidatus Rokuibacteriota bacterium | reverse complement strand
CGCCCGCGCCCGGCGCGCCGCCCGACGCCGGGTCCGCGCGCGCGCTGGCGCCGGAGATGCTGCAGGGCATGCTGCAGGCGGCCCGGGCCAGCCTGTTCGAGGGCCGCTACGGGGAGGCGATCGCCGCCTACCAGGCCGTCCTCAAGCGCGACCCGAAGAACGTGGACGCCCTCACCCACCTCGGGCTGATCGTCGCCATCGGCGGCCACGCCGATACCGCCTTGCAGACGCTGGATCGGGCCCTGGCCATCGACCCGGATTACCCGCCGGCGCTCCTCTACCGCGGGCAGGTGCTCTACGAGGCCAAGCAGGACGTGGCGGGCGCCGTGGAGGCCTGGGAGCGGTTCGTGCGGGTGGCGCCGCCCGGGGAGGACCGCGACCGGGTCACGCGGCTCATCGCCGAGGCGAGGAGCCGGAAGCCCGCTCAGTCGCCGTCGGGCCGGTAGACCCAGATCTTCGCCGCCGCCGGCAACCCGAGCGCGATCGTCCGCCCCTCGCCGGCCGCCGTGATCGTCCCCGCCCACGGCGCCACCTCCACGATCCGCAGCCGGCGCCCGGGCCGCACGTCGTGTCGCCACAGGTGGTCGAGCAGCGCCTTGTCCGCCTCGGCCTCCTCGGTGATGCGCTCCACCACGACCGTCGTCCCCTCCCGGGCCTGCGCCAGCGGGAACGGGCGCACCCGCTGGGGCCGGGCCAGGCCCGGGATCGGGTTGCCGTGCGGGCACGTGCTCGGCATCCCGAGCAGCGCGGCCAGGCGCTCCTCGACCTGCGGCGAGATGGCGTGCTCCAGCCGGTGGGCCTCCTCGTGGGCATCCGTCCAGTCCAGGCCCAGGCTGTCGGTGAGCCAGCGCTCCAGCAGCCGGTGACGGCGGGCCATGACCTCGGCCACCTCGCGCCCCTTGGCCGTGAGGCTCAGGACCTTGCCGCGCCCGACCTTCACGTAGCCGCCGCGGCTCAGCCGCTGGATGGCCTCGGTGACGGCCGGCGCCGAGATGCCCATGTGCTTGGCCAGCCGGGCCCCGATGACGGGCCGGTCGCTGCCGGCGAGGTCGTAGATGGCCGCCAGGTAGTCCTGCACGGAGGCCGTGGCCTCCGCGCGCCCGGATTTTAGGCTTGACGACTTCTTCATATTAGGATTACCTAATTCCTCGCTCGGGGTCGTCTGCAGTATAGCCCGGCGGCCTCGGGAAAGGAACACGCCCCGATGAGCGCGACCCCCGACCTCGCCCGGGCTGCGCCCCCCGCGGTCTTCGCCCGCGCCCTGCGAGCCGGCCGGGCCCTGGCCGGCGTGTCGGCGTCCGCGGCGGTCCTGGTCGCCGCGGTCATCGCGGCGCCCATCCTGGGCGTCGTCGCCTCGCTGGCCAGCCCGCGCCCGGCGGTGTGGGCCCACCTCTGGGAGACTCAGCTTCTCGAGCTCGTCGCCAACACGGGGCAGCTGCTGGCGGGCGTCGGCGCCGGCACGCTGCTGCTCGGCGCCGCGCTGGCCTGGCTGGTCGTCCACTTCCAGTTCCCGGGGCGGTCGCTCTTCGAGTGGGCGCTGGCCCTGCCGCTGGCGATGCCGGCCTACGTGATCGGCTTCGCGTTCCTCGGTCTCACCGAGTTCGCCGGCCCCCTGCAGAGCGCGCTCCGGGCCTGGCTCGGCCCCGACGCGCGCCTGCCCGAGCTGCGCTCGGGGGGCGGCGTCGTGCTCGTCATGACGCTCGTCTTCTACCCCTACGTCTACCTGCTGGCCCGGGCCGCCTTCCGCGCCCAGGGCGCCGCCACGCTGGAGACGGCGCGGAGCCTGGGACTGACCCGGAGCCGGGCCTTCATCGCCGTCACCCTGCCCATGGCCCGGCCGGCCCTGGTGGCGGGCGTGTCGCTGGCCATGATGGAGGCGCTGGCCGACTTCGGCACCGTCGCCACCTTCGGCTTCCGCACGCTCACCGAGGCCATCTACCGCGTGTGGCACGGCATGTTCGACCGCGCCGCGGCCACCCAGCTGGCCAGCTTCCTGCTGCTCTTCGCCCTCCTGCTGATCGCCCTCGAGCGCGCCCTGCGCGGCCGGGCCCGCTTCACGCAGAGCCCCCGGCGGGGCCCGGGGCTGACGCCGGTGCCCCTGTCCGGCGGGCGTGGCTGGGCGGCCGCCGCGGCCTGCGCCCTGGTCCTCACGCCGGCCTTCCTGGTCCCCGTCGGCCAGCTCGCTCTCTGGGCCGCCGAGGTGATCGGCAGAGGCGGCCTGGCGCCGTTCGCGCCCCTGCTCCTCCACTCGGTCGTCCTGTCCGGCACCGCGGCCATGGCCGCCAGCCTGCTGGCCCTCGCCCTGGCCTACGCCGCCCGCCTCAATCCGTCCCCCGTCGTCCGCGGCGCGATCCGCATCGCCTCCATGGGCTACGCGCTGCCCGGCGCGGTGATCGCCGTCGGCGTCCTGATCCCGGTGGCCGTGCTGGACCACGCCGTGGCCGACGCGCGGCAGTGGCTGGGCGGCCGCCCGGCCGGTCTGGTGCTGACGGGCTCGGCCGCCGCGCTGCTGTACGCCTACGTGGTCCGCTTCCTGGCCGTCGGCTACCAGACGCTGGAGGCGGGGCTGGGGGCGATCCCGCCCAGCCTGGACGACGCCGCGCGCTCGCTGGGCGCCGGCCGGACGGGCACGCTCCGCCGGGTGCACCTGCCGCTGCTCCGTCACGGGCTCCTCACGGCGCTCATCCTGGTCTTCGTGGAGACGATGAAGGAGATGCCGGCCACGCTGCTGCTGCGCCCGTTCGGCTTCGACACGCTGGCCGTGGCCGTCTGGGAGCTGACGTCGGAGTCGCTGTGGGCGGAGGCCGCGCTGCCGGCGCTGGCCATCGTCGCCGCCGGCCTCGGCCCCGTCTTCCTGGCCCTCCGCTGGAGCGCCGGCCGCGACCGCTGACCCCCGGAGGCGCGTGCTAAGATCTCGGCGATGACCCGCGCCGAGGCCGCGCAGCGCATCGCCGAGCTGCGCGAGAGCATCCGCCGCCACGACTGGCTCTACTACGTCGAGAGCCGGCCCGAGATCGCCGACGCCGAGTACGACGCCCTGGTGGCGGAGCTGCGGCGCCTGGAGGCGGCGTACCCGGAGCTGGTCACCCCCGACAGCCCCACCCAGCGCGTGGCCGGGCAGGCCGTCGAGGCCTTCCAGCCGGTCGAGCACCGGGTGGCGATGCTGTCGCTCGACAACGCCACCACCGAGGAGCAGCTCCGCGAGTTCGAGGCCCGCCTGCACCGTGCCCTGCCCGGGGTCGCCCTGACCTACGTCTGCGAGCCGAAGGTGGACGGGCTCGGCGTGGCCCTGCTCTACCGCCGGGGCCGGTACGTGCGGGGCGCCACCCGGGGCGACGGGCGGGTCGGCGAGGACGTCACCCAGAACCTGCGCACGATCCGCAGCCTGCCGCTGACCCTGCAGGGCCGCCTGGCCGCCGTCCCGGAGCTGGAGGTGCGGGGCGAGGTGTTCCTGCCGCGGGCCGACTTCGAGAAGCTGAACCGGGCCCTGGAGGAGGCGGGCGAGGCGACGTTCGCCAACCCGCGCAACGCCGCGGCCGGGGCCGTGCGCCAGAAGGATCCGGCCGTCACCGCACGCCGGCCGCTGGACATCTTCCTCTATCACGTGAGCGCGGCACGCGAGCTGGGGTTCGCCACCCACCGCGAGACGCTGCAGGCGCTGCGGGAGGCGGGGTTCAAGACCGACCCGCGGAGCGCTCCCTGCCCGACGATGGACGCCGTCATCGAGTACTGCCGGCGGCTCGAGCGGGAGCGCGATGCCCTCGGCTACGACGCCGACGGCGTCGTGGTCAAGGTCGACTCGCTCGAGCAGCAGTGGCGCCTGGGCGCCACCACGCACCATCCCCGGTGGGCCATCGCCTTCAAGTTCGCCGCCCGCCAGGCCACCACGCGCGTGCTGGCCATCGAGGTCCAGGTGGGCAAGACGGGCGCGCTGACGCCGGTGGCCAAGCTGGAGCCCGTGGAGCTGGCCGGCGTGGTGATCCGCAACGTCAGCCTCCACAACGAGGACGAGGTCCGGCGCAAGGACGTGCGGGTCGGCGACACGGTGCTCATCGAGCGGGCCGGCGACGTCATCCCGTACGTGGTCCAGGTCGTCACCGCCCGGCGCCCCCCGGACGCCGTGCCGTTCAGCTTCCCCGACCGCTGCCCGGCCTGCGGCCACCGGGCGGCGCGGCTGCCCGGCGAGGCGTACTGGCGCTGCCTGAACTCGGCCTGTCCGGCCCAGCTCAAGGAGCGCCTGAAGCACTTCGGCTCCCGGCGGGCGATGGACATCGAGCACCTGGGCGAGGCGGTCATCGAGCAGCTGGTGGACCGGGGGCGGGTGAAGGACCTGGCCGACCTGTACGGCCTGACCATGGACGACCTGCTGGCCCTCGACCGCTACGCGGAGAAATCCGCCCGCAACCTCCTCGACGCCATCGCGGCCTCCCGCACTCGCGGCCTGACCCGGCTCCTGCACGGCCTGGGGATTCGCATGGTGGGCGAGCGCGTGGCCGGGGTCCTGGCGCGCCGCTTCGGCAGCCTGGAGCGCCTCCTGAAGGCCTCCGAGCAGGAGCTCGGCGAGATCCACGGCATCGGGCCGCAGATCGCCCGGTCCGTCCGCACGTTCTTCGACGATGCCGCCAACCAGCAGGTCGTCAAGAAGCTGCGGGAGGCGGGGGTCGTGATGGTCGAGGCCGGTGCCGGGGCGGAGGAGGAGCCGCAGCCGCTGGCCGGCAAGACCTTCGTCCTGACCGGCACGCTGCACTCGCTCACGCGCGACGCCGCCCGGGAGATGATCGAGCGCCGCGGCGGCCGGGTGACGGCGTCGGTGTCCCGCAAGACCGATTACGTGGTCGTCGGCGAGGCGCCGGGCAGCAAGGCCGAGGAGGCGCGCCGACTGGGGGTGACCATGCTCGACGAGGAACAGTTCCTCGACCTGGTGAGTGCGCGATGAGGCGGCGCCGCTGGTGTGCGCTCGCGGCCCTGGTCCTGGCCGGCTGCGTCGGCGCCACCACCGAGTCGCCGGCGCCGATCGACCTCAACGTCCCCGGCACCTGGGCTGTGCTGGCGCCCCTGCCCACCGCCCGGCAGGAGGTGGCCACGGCGGCCCTCGACGGTCTCGTCTACGTGATCGGCGGCCTGGGCGGCGCCACCGCCGAGCCGATGGCCACCGTGGAGGTCTACGATCCCGTGGCCAACCAGTGGGAGCCGCGGGCGCCGCTGCCGGAGGCCACGCACCACGCCGCCGCCGTCGTCGCCGCCGGCCGTCTCTACGTGATCGGCGGCTACACCGGGGGACGCCTGCGCTGGGTGTCGAGCCAGATGGTGTACGAGTACGACCCGCAGCGGAACCTCTGGACGGCCCGCATGCCCATGCCGACGCCCCGGGGGGCCCTGGCCGTGGCCGTCCTCGGCGACCGCATCCACGCCCTGGGCGGGCACACCGGCGACCGGGTCACCAACGCGCACGAGGTCTACGACCCGCTGGCCGACCGCTGGACGGTGGCCAACCCCATGCCCACCGCGCGCGAGCACCTGGCGGCGGTCGCCTTCGCCGGCCGCATCTGGGCCCTCGGCGGCCGCGAGTCGTTCTTCGGGAACCAGTTCGCGAACGTCGAGGTCTACGACCCCGCCACGGACTCCTGGCGGACCGGGCCCCCGCTGCCCTCGGCGCGCGGCGGGCTGGCGGCGGCGGCCCTGCCCGACCGCATCCTGGTGTTCGGCGGCGAGGCGCCGCTGCGGATCTTCAGCTCGACCGAGATGTACGAGCCGGCGGGCAACCGGTGGATCGGCAAGGCCGCCATGCCGACGCCCCGGCACGGCATCGGCGCCGCCGTCGTCGGCGGCCGGGTCTTCATCGCGGGCGGCGGCCGCCGGCCGGGCTTCGCCCCCGCCCGCGCCAACGAGGCTTACGTGCCGTGAGAGCGCTGCTGGTCGCGCTGGTCCTGGCGGCGATGGCGGCCGGGCCGGCCGCCGCCGGCCCCTCCCGGCCGCAGGCGCTGGCCGCCCTCGACGATCCCGACGCGACCGAGCGGCGG
>JBBIIW010000198.1:0-6023 GCA_037446305.1 Candidatus Rokuibacteriota bacterium | reverse complement strand
TGGTGCCCCCGGGGTGATTCGAACACCCGGCACGCAGTTTAGGAAACTGCTGCTCTATCCACCTGAGCTACGGGGGCGTGGGCTGGGCTCTGATTCTACCACTTTAGCAGGCGGTGGCCTGTAACTCCCTATCAGGCCAGCATCCGGGAGACCGTGGCCGGATCGACGGGCTTGATGAGGTGCGCATCGAAGCCGGCCGACGCCGTGCGCTCCCTGTCCTGGGGCTGGCCGTACCCCGTCAGCGCACGACCCGGAGGCCCCGGCCGAAACGTCGCTCGGAGCCGGCGGCACACCTCGTAGCCGTCGATGTCCGGCAGCCCGAGATCCACCAGGACAGCCTGCCTCCCGGATGGTGAGGAAAAGGCCCTCCTCCCCCGTCGCCGCCCCGGCGACCTCGTGGCCCTCGAGCGCGAGCGCGGCCAGCAGCATCTCCCGCGCGTCGTCGTTGTCCTCGATGACGACCAGGCGGCGCCTGGCCACCGCACCGGGCGGGGCGCACGCGGGGTCGGGCCGCAACCGGCCCTGCCTGTCAGGGGAAGCCGCACCTCGAACTCGGCGCCCCGGCCCGGGCCCTCGCTCGACGCGCGGACCCGCCCGCCGTGCAGCTCCACGACACGCTTGACGAGGGCCAGCCCGATGCCCAGCCCGCCCTCTGTGTGCGCCAGCGTGGGGTTCACCTGCGCGAACAGCTCGAAGATGTAGTCGAGCTTGTCCGGCGGGATGCCGCTGCCGCTGTCCCACACCCGCAGGACGGCCTCTCCGCTGTCGGTCCCCAGCCCTACCCCCAGGACACCACCGGCCGGCGTGAACTTGGAGGCGTTGTTGAGGAGGTTGGCCAGCACCTGCTGCAGGCGCGCCGGATCACCGTGCACGATCACGGCCTCTTCCGGCACGGCCACGGTCAGGCCCTGGGCCCGGGCCTCGATCGCCGGCCGCTGTCCCTCGACAGCCATGTCCACGGCCGCCCGGAGGTCAACCGGCTCGCGGCGCACGGCGATGCGGCCGCTCGTCACCCGGGCCAGGTCCAGCAGGTCGTCCAGCATCCGCGCCAGGTGGTCCACTGATGTCGCGGAAGGACACCGAGAGCCCGGCGGCTCCCGGGTGCACGTGGACCTCGACCCAGCGGCCCGTCGCGGGGGAGAGTATCTCGATCGCCGCCCGGGTCCCGTCGCGAACCGCCTGCTCGTACACCGACCGTGAGACCGGGGCCGCCGCGTCGAAGACGTCCCAGACGACCCGGCCCGCCAGCGCGGCGCGGGGCACGCCCAGGTACGCCTCGGCCCGCGCGTTGACGTACGTGAAGCGCCACTCGCGGTCGAGGGCGTAGAAGCAGTCGGTGATCGACTCCAGGATCTCGGCGAGATGCGGCTCCACGGACTGGACGTTCTCCTGAACTGTCCGGGGGTGGACTCGACGGCCCATGCTATCACGGGCCTGGCGCGTCTCGTGACGGCACGGCCTCTGCCAGTCCGGTCTGCAGAGACTGCAGGACGGGGGAGCAGCCGGGGCCTGCCCGCAGCCAGCAGGGCCCGGTCGCTCAGAAGGCGTCGTCCGCCTCGACGCCCCGGGCGCGCAGCAGGGCGCGGAGCTTGCGCAGGCCGGCGGCCTCGATCTGGCGCACGCGCTCGCGCGTGACCCCCATCTGCCGCCCGATGGCTTCCAGCGTCTGGGGCTCGCCCTCCAGCCCGAAGCGCCTCCGGAGCACCGTCCGCTCGTTGGCCGCGAGGTCGTCCAGGACCGAGACCAGGTCGGCCCGCTCCCGGAACAGGGCCGTGAGGGCGGCGCCGGGGTCCGCCGACTGGTCGGCCACGAGGTCGGCCACCCGCCCGCCGTCCTCGCCGAGCGGGGCGTCCAGGGAGACCGGGTGCTGCCGGATCTCCTCCAGCTCGCCGACCTGCTCCACGCTGACGCCCAGGGCCCGGGCCAGCTCCTCCGGGGTCGGCGGCCGCCCCAGCTCGTGGCTCAGGCGCTGCTGCTCCTTGACGTACCGCCCCAGCAGGGCCTCGACGTGGACCGGCAGCCGGATCACCCGGGCCTGGTTGGCCAGGGCCCGCACGATCGCGTGGCGGATCCACCACGTGGCGTAGGTGGAAAAGCGGGTGCCGCGCTCGGGCTCGAACTTCTCGACGGCCCGCAGGAGCCCCAGGTTGCCCTCCTCGATGAGGTCGGGGAGCGGCAGGCCCCGGTTCATGTAGCGCCGCGCCACCTGCACGACCAGCCGCAGGTTCGCCTCGATGAGCCGGGTCTTGGCCTCGTCGTCGCCCGCGCGCGCCCGCCGCGCCAGCGCCTGTTCTTCCTCACGGCTCAGGAGCGGGATGCGGGCGATCTCGCTCAGGTAGAGCCCCAGGTTCGTCCGGCTGGCCTGGCGGCTCTCCTCGCGAACGTCCTCGTCGACCGCCTCGACCAGGACGTCGAGAGGCTCGTCCGGCAGCCTCTCCTCGGCGTCGTCCTCACCGGCCGTCATCGCGACTCCGGCGGCCCGGGGTCACGGCTCGAACTCCGCGAAGCGGATCTCGAAGCCGCGGAACCGTCCCGTGGGAGGGACCCAGCGCACGCTCACCCGGTCCACGTTCGCCAGGGGCGGCCCCTTCTCGAGGTGGCGCGCCAGCTCCTCGATGGCCTGCCGCGGCCCCTCGGCGTGGACGCGCACCCGGCCGTCCTTGAGGTTCATCACGTAGCCCTGCACGTCGAGCAGCGCCGCCCGGCGCCGGGCGTAGTTGCGGAAGCCCACGCCCTGGACCCGGCCCTCGACGAGGATATCGGCGGCGGCACGCGACGCGTTCACGGGACCCGCTGGTGCCGGCCGGGACCGGCCGGGTGGCCCGGCCGGCCCCGGCCCGGATGAAGTGGTCGGGGCGAGAGGATTTGAACCTCCGACTTCACGGTCCCGAACCGTGCGCGCTACCAGGCTGCGCTACGCCCCGCACCGACCGGCCTATTGTACAGGCTCAGGCCTCCCACGCATACTTGCCCACCAGGCGCACGAACAGGCACTCGCCGTGCGGCCGGGTCCGCATCTCACCGCCCACCCGCTCCACCAGCGTGAGCGTCTGGCCCTCCGCGTCCCCGAGCGGGAGCACCATCCGCCCGGCCTCGGCCAGCTGCTCGAACAGGGGCGGCGGGATCCGGGGCGCGGCCGCCGCCACCAGGATGCGGTCGAAGGGCGCCTCGTCGGGCCAGCCCAGCGCGCCGTTGCCGACGCGGATCCACACGTTCCGGTACCCGAGCCCCTCCAGCGTGCTCCGGGCGCGTGCGGCCAGCGCGGGCAGCCGCTCGACGGAGCAGACCCGCCGCGCCAGCTCGGCCAGCACGGCGGTCTGGTAGCCGGTGCCCGTGCCGACCTCCAGGACCTTCTCCGTCCCCGTCAGCGCCAGCAGCGAGGTCATGAGGGCCACGATGTACGGCTGCGAGATCGTCTGGCTCTCGCCGATCGGCAGCGGGTGGTCCCCGTACGCCCGGTCCCGCAGGGCCTCCTCCACGAACAGGTGGCGGGGCACACGCCGCATGGCCTCCAGCACCCGGGCGTCGGCGATGCCGCGCCGGGCGAGCTGCTCTTCGACCATGCGCGCGCGCTCGCGCTCGAAGGCGGTGCCGCTCACCAGGCTCAGACGCGGCGGGCCGGCTGACGCAGCTGCGCGGACAGCGCCGACGACCAGTCGGCGAGCTGGGCCAGGGCCCGGTGGTGGGTCAGGTCGAGGTGCAGCGGCGTGATGGCCACGAAGCCGTCGTGGATGGCCGCCATGTCGGTGCCCTCCAGCGATTCCCAGCGCGGCTCGCCGCCGCCGATCCAGTAGTGGACGCGGCCGCGCGGATCCCGCTGCTCGACGATCTTGGCGTCGTAGACCCGGTGCCCGAGGCGGGTCATGCGGACGCCGCGCGGCGCCACCGGCGGCACGTTGACGTTCAGCAGCGTCTTGGGGGGCAGGCCCTCCACGAGCACCCGCGAGGCGACCAGCCGCGCCACGCGGCCGGCGGCGGCCACCTCACCGCCGTCCAGCAGCGACACGGCGATGGAGGGCACGCCCAGCAGCGTGCCTTCCATGGCGGCCGAGACCGTGCCCGAGTAGGTGACGTCATCGCCCAGGTTCCCCCCGTGATTGATGCCGGACACGATCAGGACGGGCGGCGAGGGCAGGAAGCCGAGGACCGCCAGGTTCACGCAGTCGGACGGCGTGCCGTTCACGGACCACCAGCGGTCGCGCACGCGCTCGACGCGGAGGGGGCGGTGCAGCGTCAGCGCGTGGCCACAGGCGCTCTGCTCCCGCTCGGGGGCCAGCACGTGCACGTCGCCGAGGTCATCGAGGGCCGAGGCGAGCGCGGCCAGGCCGGCGGCGTGGATGCCGTCGTCGTTGGTGACCAGCAGAACCGCCATCTAGGGGAAACGATGGTCGGGGCGACTGGATTTGAACCAGCGACCCCAGGACCCCCAGTCCTGTGCGCTACCGGGCTGCGCCACGCCCCGACCGCCGAAGCGGCATTGTCCCAGAAACCCTCGGGACCTTCAAGCGTTCAGGCGCGCGCGCAGCGCCGTCAGGCGATCGCGGATCCGGCGCAGGGCGCCGGCGTAGGTCGCCTCGCGCAGGCCGAACTGCAGCTGCTCGATGCCCCGGCGCGACTCCGCCAGCAGCCGCTTCTTGGCGCCCTCCAGCGTCAGCCGCTCCTCGTAGAGGAGCGTCTTGATCCGCTGCACGAGCTCCAGGTCCCGCTGGCGGTAGATCCGCTGCCCGGCCGGGTTCTTCTTGGGGCGGAGCAGCTTGAACTCCGACTCCCAGTAGCGGAGGACATAGGCAGGGACACCGGTCAGGGCCTCCACTTCCCCGATCCGGTAGTAGAGCTTCTCGGCGCCGTCCAGCGACGCTACGCCGCCGGCGACGGCGGCGGAGCGGCCGGGGCCGGCGGCTGGCCCGGCTGCGTGCTGTTGATCCGTTGCTTCAACCCCTTCGATGGCTTGAACGTGAGGACCTTGCGGGCGGTGATCTCGATGGAGTCCCCGGTCTGGGGATTCCGCCCGCGCCGGGACGCCTTGCGGCGGATCCGGAAGTGCCCGAAGCCGACGATCTTGACGTCCTCGCCCTTCTCGAAGCACCGGAAGATGGTGTCGAACACCGTCTCCACCACCGAGGCCGACTGCCGCTTCGACAGGCCGTGGAGCGCGACGGCGTTGATGAGATCGTTCTTCGTCACAGCGTCCCCTCACCTCCTCCGGGCGTGACGCTGGCCCGTACCCAGTCCATATAGGCCGTGGCGCCGGCCTGCACCGGCAGCGCCAGCACCTCGGGAACCTCGTACGGATGCAGCTCCTGGATGCGCTGGGCCAGGGCCGGATAGCGCTCACGCCGGGTCTTGATCACCAGCAGCGCTTCGTCGCTCTCCTGGACGGCGCCCTCCCACCGGAAGACCGAGCGGGCGCCGGGCAGCACGTTCACGCAGGCGGCCAGGCGCTCCTCCACCAGGCGCCGCCCGATCCCCAGGCCCTCCTCGGCCGACGCCGCCGTGGACAGCACCACGAAGACGTCGGTCACGAACCGCCCCGGGCGATGAAGGGCTTGAACCCCTTGCCCTCCAGCTCCCGCGCCACTGCCTGCGCCGCCGCCCGGTCGGCGAAGCCGCCGATCCGCACGCGGTAGAGGCGCTCCGCGCTCGAGACCGGCGCCGTCGGCTGGCTCCCGGCCCGGCGCACCTGCACCTTGAGCCCCTCGGCGGTGAGGTCACGCGACAGGCCGACCGCCTCGCGCAGCGGCAGGCTCGGCTTGACCATGACGCCGCCGGCCACGGCGTCGGCGCTCAGGCCGCGGGCACTCAGCTTGGCGCTCACGTCGGCGGCCGTCGCCCCCGAGATGAAGACGTTGTAGCGGTCGGTGACGGGCGGCTCCGCCGGAGCGGCCGGGGCCGGCGCGCCTCGCTTCACGGACTCGCGCACCGGATAGTTCTGCTCGCGCAGCGCGGCCGCCAGCCGCCGCGCGGCCTCCTGGTCCCGGAAGGCGCCGACCTGCACCCAGTAGGTGCCGCCAGATCGGAAGAGC
>JBBIIW010000197.1:0-6026 GCA_037446305.1 Candidatus Rokuibacteriota bacterium | reverse complement strand
CGACCCTGGGGCCCGCATCGGCGCCGGGGCCCGGGTGCGCGACGCCGTGCTGTGGGCGGGCGTGGAGGTGGGCGCGGGCGCCGACCTGCGCGAGTGCGTGGTGGCCTCCGGCGCCCGCATCGGCGCTCACGCCCGCATCGGAAGCGAGGTCGTGCTCCCGGCGGGCGCGGCGGTGCCCGAGCATGCCCGGCTGCCCCCGTGATGGCGTGCTAGACTGAGGCGTTATGGCGCTCGCCCGCATCCGCAATTTCTCGATCGTCGCCCACATCGACCACGGCAAGTCCACGCTGGCCGACCGCCTGCTGGCCCTGACCGGCACCATGGACGCCAGGAAGGCCGTGGATCAGGTGCTCGACTCGATGGACCTCGAGCGGGAGCGCGGCATCACCATCAAGGCCCACACCGTGCGGCTCCTCTACCGGGCCGCCGACGGGCAGGAGTACACGCTCAACCTCATCGACACGCCCGGGCACGTAGACTTCTCCTACGAGGTGTCCCGGGCCCTGGCCGCCTGCGAGGGGGCCCTGCTCATCATCGACGCCTCCCAGGGCATCGAGGCCCAGACCCTCGCCAACTACTACCTGGCCCGCGACGCGCACCTGACCATCATCCCGGTCATCAACAAGATCGACCTGCCGGCCGCCGACGTGGACGGCGTGCGCGAGCAGATCACCGAGGTGCTCGACCTCGACGGCACCGAGGCCCTGGCCATCTCGGCCAAGCACGGCACCGGCGTGCCCGCCGTGCTGGAGGCCATCGTCCACCGCATCCCGCCGCCGGCCGGCGACCCCGAGGCCCCGCTCAAGGCCCTGGTCTTCGACTCGTTCTACGACTCCTACCAGGGCGTCGTCGTCTACGTGCGGCTCGCGGACGGCCGGGTGCGGCCGGGCATGCGCATCCTCCTGATGTCGAACGGGCGGACGTACGACGTCCAGCAGGTGGGCGTCTTCACTCCCGAGATGCGGCCGGTGGAGGAGCTGAGCGCCGGGCAGGTCGGCTACCTCACCGCCTCCATCAAGCGGGTGGCCGACGCCAAGGTCGGCGAGACGATCACCGAGGCGGCCCGCCCCACGGCCGAGCCGTTCCCCGGCTACCGCGACGCCAAGCCGATGGTCTTCGCCGGGCTCTACCCCATCGAGGACACCGACTACGAGGCGCTGCGGGACGCGCTGGAGAAGCTGCGGCTCAACGACCCCGCCTTCACGTTCGAGCCCGAGACGTCGCTGGCCCTGGGCTACGGGTTCCGCTGCGGCTTCCTCGGCATGCTGCACATGGAGATCGTGCAGGAGCGGCTGGAGCGGGAGTTCGACCTCTCGCTGATCGTCACCGCGCCCAGCGTGCAGTACCGCGTGCTGACCACGGCCGGCGAGGTGCTGGACATCGACAACCCCTCCCGGCTGCCCACGCCAGACCGCATCGAGCTGATCGAGGAGCCGTACGTCAGCTCCTCGATCTTCGTGCCGACGGAGTTCATGACCGCCATCTACAAGCTGGCCCAGGACAAGCGGGGCGAGCACCGCTCGCTGGAGTACCTGGGCAAGCGCGTCCACATCCGGTTCGACTTCCCCCTGTCCGAGATCGTGGTGGACTTCTACGACCGCCTGAAGTCCATCTCCAAGGGCTACGCCTCGTTCGACTACGAGTTCGCCGACTTCCGCCCCTCGGACCTGGTCAAGCTCGACATCCTCCTCAACGGCGAGCCGGTGGACGCGCTGAGCACCATCGTGCACCGCGACAAGGCCTACGAGAAGGGCAAGGCCCTGGTCGAGAAGCTCAGGACCGTGATCCCCCGCCAGCTGTTCGAGGTGGCCATCCAGGCCGCCATCGGCAGCCGGGTCATCGCCCGGGAGACGGTCAAGGCCATGGGCAAGAACGTGACGGCGAAGTGCTACGGGGGCGACATCACGCGCAAGCGCAAGCTCCTGGAGCGCCAGAAGGAAGGGAAGAAACGGATGAAGCAGGTCGGCCGGGTGGAGGTGCCGCAGGAGGCCTTCCTGACGGTGTTGAAGGGCTGACGGTGGACGAGCGCAGAATCGAGTTCCAGACGACGCAGGTGCGGGTGCCGGTGGCGGGGAGCCCCGACACCGACGGCAGCGGGCCCGCCGGCGACCGCGCGCCCGAGCGCGCGCCCCGGAAGCCCCCCCGCAAGTCGCTGGTCCGCGAGTACGGCGAGGCGATCGTCATCGCCGTGCTGCTGGCGCTGGTCATCCGCACCCTGGTCGTGCAGGCCTTCACCATCCCGTCGGGCTCCATGATGGACACGCTGCTGGTGGGCGACTACATCCTGGTCAACAAGTTCCTGTACGGGCCCGAGGTGCCGTTCACCGACTGGCGGCTGCCCGGCCTGCGCGACCCCCAGCGGGGCGACATCATCGTCTTCAAGTACCCGCAGGACGAGAACCGCGACTTCATCAAGCGGATCGTCGGGCTGCCCGGCGAGCGGGTGCAGATCAAGGGGCACCAGGTCTGGCTGGACGGCCGGCCCCTGGTGGAGCCGTACGTGAAGCCGGGGCCGCCCGCCCCGCACGGCGGCCAGCCGGACTACTGCGGCTACGCCTACGGCTGCGAGCCCACCGTGATCCCGCCCGACTCCTACTTCGTCATGGGCGACAACCGCGACAACTCCCAGGACAGCCGGTACTGGGGCTTCGTGCGCCGGGACAAGATCAAGGGCAAGGCCTTCCTGATCTACTGGTCGTGGGACAGCGACCGGCACTGGCTGCGGTGGTGGCGGCTCGGCAGGTACGTGCACTGACGCCCGGAGGGGAGCTGCGCCCCCTCGGCGTGCTGGCGGAGGTCGTGCCGGCCGGGGACGCGCTGGGGTTCTACGTGCACGTGCCGTTCTGCGTGCAGCGCTGCCACTACTGCTCCTTCACCACGGCCCCCCTGGAGGAGGCTGCCCAGACCGCGGCCTGGGTGGAGGCCGTCGTCCGGGAGATCGCCCTGCTGGGCGCCGCGCCCCTCAACGCCGGCCGCCCCGAGATCGCCACCGTGTTCTTCGGCGGCGGCACCCCCTCGCTGCTGGCGCCCGCGCAGGTGGCCGCCGTCCTGGAGGCCATCCGCGCGCGGTTCCGGGTGGCGCCGGGAGCCGAGATCACGCTGGAGGCCAACCCGGAGAGCGCCGGCCGCGCCCGGCTGGAGGGCTTCCGCCGGGCGGGCGTCAACCGGCTCAGCCTGGGCGTGCAGTCGCTGGACGACGCGCTGCTGTCCGTCCTGGGGCGGCTGCACGACGCCGCCGGCGCCCGGGCGGCCTTCGTCGCGGCCCGCGAGGCCGGCTTCACGAACGTCAGCGTGGACCTCATGTACGGGCTCCCGGGGCTCGACCTCGACGGGTGGCGCCGCACCCTCAGCACCGTCCTCGACTGGCGTCCCGACCATCTCTCGGCCTACGCGCTGACGCTCGACGCGGGCAGTCGCTGGGCGGCCACCGGCGTGCGGGGGCTCCCCGAGGAGGAGGCCGTGGCCGCCCAGTACCGGGCCCTCTGCCAGGCGGCGGCCGCGGCGGGCCTGGAGCACTACGAGATCTCGAACTGGGCCCGGCCCGGCTTCCGCTCCCGCCACAACCAGATCTACTGGCGCCGCCAGGAGTACCTGGCGGCCGGCCCCGGCGCCTGCGGGTTCGTCGGGGACGTGCGCTGGAGCAACGCCAGGGCCTTTCCGCGCTACGCGGCGCTGCTGGAGCAGGGGCGCCTGCCGGTGGACAGCTGGGAGCGGCTGACCGGGAGCCAGGAGCTGGCCGAGCGGCTCATCCTCGGGCTGCGGACGGCCGACGGCGTCCCCAGCGCGATGCTGGCCGGGCGGCTGGCCGCCGACCGCAGGCTGGCGCGCCGGGTGGACGAGTGGCGCTCGCGCGGCCTCCTGGTCGAGGCCGGGGGGCGCGCGCGGCTGAGCCCGGACGGCTTTCTGCTGTCCGACGCGCTCTTCGTGGAGCTTGCGTGAGGCGGCCGCCTTGACTTGAGCAGGTCCAATTGTTACAAGGAATTCGAATGGATGCGCGGCATCGCGAGGTCCTCATCGCCCTGATCCGCGAGTACATCGACAGCGCGGAGCCGGTGGGCTCGCGCGCGCTCGCGCGCCGGCACTTCCCCGGGCTGTCGCCGGCCACCCTGCGCAACGTCATGGCCGACCTCGAGGAGATGGGGTACCTCTCGCAGCCCCACACCAGCGCCGGTCGCGTCCCGACCGACAAGGCCTACCGCTTCTACGTGGACTCGTTCCCCACGCCCGCGCCCTCGTCCACCGCGCGCCTCACGGACCGGGGTGGAGACATGCGGGCCAGCCGGCCCTCGGGCATCGACGCCTTCATGGAGCGCACGTCGAGCCAGCTCTCCTCGGTCACCAGGATGACGGGGCTGCTGCTGGCGCCGCCGCTCAAGCGGACGACGATCGCGCGGGTGGAACTGATCCCGCTGGAGGAGGACCGGGCGCTGGCCGTGCTGGTGACGGACAGCGGGTGGGTGACGGCGCGGACCATCGCCGTGGACCCGCCCCTGCCGGCCGAGGAGATCCGCAAGGTGGGCCGCGAGCTGACCCGCCGCTTCGGGGGCCGCACGGTGGCCGAGATCATCGAGATGGAGGATTCCCCCGCCGACCCCCTGGACGAGCTGCACACGCGGGCCCGCAGCATCACCGAGCAGGTGGTGGGCGTGCTGCGCGGCCGCACGCTGTACATCAGCGGGGCCACCAACATGCTGGACCACCCGGAGTTCTGGGACCTCGAGACCACGCGAGACCTGCTCCGGACCTTCGAGCACAAGGAGAAGCTCGCCGAGCTGATGGCGAGCCTGGCCGAGGACGAGGGCGTGCGCGTCACCATCGGCGGCGAGAACCCGTTCGCCGAGATGCGGGAGTGCACGCTCATCACCTCCACGTATCTCTACCGCGACCAGGTGCTCGGCATCCTGGGGGTGGTCGGGCCCCGGCGGCTGCCGTATCCCGAGGTCATCGGCGTGGTGAACGAGACGGCGCGCCAGGTCACCGAGGCGCTGTCTCGCGTCCGCCACGATCTCTACCTGCCGTCGTAGCGCGCCGAAAGCCTGGCAACAACGGATCACGCCCCGGTCCCGTCGCGGGCGGTTGCTATAATTCGGTGTTGCCTATGAACGATCCCTATCGCGACGACGACCAGCATCGTACCGACGGCGCGCCGGGCGCGGACGGCCCGGCCGCCGAAGCCGCCGAGGTCGCCCCGGAGACGGGGCCCACGGTCGAGGAGCTGCAGCGGCAGCTCCAGGAGAAGCAGGACCGCCTGCTGCGGGCCCTGGCCGAGATGGACAACATGCGCCGGCGCTCGCAGCGGGAGCGCGAGGAGTACGTCCGCTACGCGACCGAGAGCCTGCTCGGCGACCTCATCCCGGTGCTCGACAGCTTCGACCGGGCGCTCGAGGCCGCCCGCACGAGCAACGAGGCGGCCCGGGTGGTCGAGGGCATCGAGCTGATCCGCCGCGAGCTGCTCCGCGTGCTCGAGCGGGCCGGACTCAAGCGCTACTCGGCGCTGGGGCAGCCCTTCGACCCCACGCGCCACGAGGCGACCGCGCGGGTCGTGGCGAATCCCGGGCAGTCGCCCAACACCGTCGTGGCCGAGACGGCGCCGGGCTACCTGCTGCACGACCGCGTCCTGCGCGCGGCGCAGGTGGCCGTGGCCGTGGCCCCCGACGAGGACGCCGCCTAGGTGCTGGTGCAGGCAACGGTTCCGGAGGCGCGCCACGGCTGCGCCGGGGCGCGCCGGGCAGCGAACGGTCGGCGATGGTCTTCGGATCGAAGACAACGATGCGTCCGCCGCCTGCGTTGTATTCCTTTACCGCGTCAGCAAGTCGGCGCTCTGCAATCTCCTGAATCTTCATGTCGATCGTGAGCGTCAGCGTCTGCTTCTTCTGGATGGCGGGCTCGGCGTCCGCTTCGCTTTCGCCTCGCGCCGGGTGCGGCTGGTCGATCTCGAGCCCCACACGATCTACTGGTACCGCTTCAGCGCCCAGCTGCCCGACGGGACGGTCACGAGCGAGACCGGCCGCACCAAAACCGCGCCC
>JBBIIW010000196.1:0-6072 GCA_037446305.1 Candidatus Rokuibacteriota bacterium | reverse complement strand
GCGCGAAGGCCTCCGGGGCCCAGAAGGTCACCGTGGCGCCGGTGGCCTGCAGGCGCGCCAGCAGCGGGCCCCCCTGGCGGACGGTCTCCGGCACCAGGATCTCGGCCGGACGCCGCAGCAGGGCGGCGCCCAGGACGGCCTCCTCGCCGGCCGCGTCCTCGCCGGCCCAGAAGTCGCCGGTGGAGACGTCGAGCAGCGCCACGCCGGTGGCCTCGCGCCCCGGCGCCACGGCGAGCAGGAAGTTGTTGGCGGCGCCGGCCAGGTACTGGGTGTCGGTGATGGTGCCGGGCGTGATCAGGCGCACGACGTCGCGCCGGAGCAGCTTCTTGCCCTTGCCGGGCGCCTCCATCTGCTCGCACAGCGCGACCTTGTGCCCGGCCCTCACCAGCCGGGCGATGTAGCTGTCGGCGGCGTGGTGGGGGATCCCGGCCATGGGCGCCCCCTGCCGGGCGGTGAGCGCGATCTGCAGCAGCCGGGCGGCCAGCGCCGCGTCCTCGAAGAACAGCTCGTAGAAGTCGCCCAGCCGGAACAGCAGCAGGTAGTCCGGGAAGCGCGCCTTCAGCTCCCGGTACTGCCGCATCATCGGCGTGGCCGCCCCACCGGCGTCAGGCACCCAGCCGGCCTCGCAGCCGCCGGTAGGTGACCTCCAGCGCTTCGGGCAGCACGCGCGTGTCGGCCAGGACCGGCATGAAGTTGGTGTCGCCGTTCCAGCGCGGCACCACGTGCACGTGCAGGTGGCCCTCCACGCCGGCACCCGCCACCCGCCCCTGGTTGATGCCGATGTTGAAGCCGTCGGCCCGGTACTCGGCGGTCAGGGCCCGGGTGGCCTCCGCCACCAGCGTCATGGCGTCGCTCAGCTCGTCGGCGCCGGCCTCGGCCACGCTGGCGACGTGCCGGTTGACCACGGCCATGAGGTGACCGGGCGTGTAGGGGTAGGCGTTCAGGATGAGGAAGGCTCGGGTGGCCCGGCGCAGGATCAGCGCCCGGGCGTCGTCGTCACCGGCCCGGGCCTCGCAGAAGATGCACCCGGCCGGGGCTGCCCCGCCACCGACGTACGCCATCCGCCACGGCGCCCAGAGGCGGTTCACGCCGCCGGGTCGACCGTCACGTGTTGACGAGTTCCCTGAGCCGCTTGCCGACCTTGAAGAACGGCACCCGCTTGTCCGGGACGTCCACGGCGGTGCCGGTCTTGGGGTTGCGCCCCTTCCGGGACTGGCGGTGGCGGATCCGGAAGCTCCCGAACCCGCGGAGCTCGACCTTGTCACCCCGGGCCAGGGCGTCGGTGATGTTGTCGAAGATGGTGTTGACGATGGTCTCGGTCTCCTTCTTGGTCAGGTTCGTGATCTTCGAGACCTCGTCGATCAGCTCCGCTTTCGTCATCGCCTGCTCCGTGCCAAGGTCGGCGGCCTCCAGCTCCGGATTCTGGCGCACCGTAGCACTTTCTGGTCGAGAATGTCAACTCTCATAAGCAGTTAGCGGCCGCCGGTCAGTCCATCAGGTACAGTGGCGTGTTGAAGACCGGCAGGGCCGGGGCCAGCGCCGTCCGGGCCAGCCCGAGCTCGCTGCGCAGCAGGTCGAGGATCGACACGCGCCGCCGGGGCGGGATGATCTGGGGCGGCACCGGCAGGCCGGCCAGCCGGGCGGCGCCGTTGACCGCCTCCTCCAGACCGCCCAGCTCGTCCACCATCCTGAGGGTCAGGGCCTGGGCGCCGGAGAAGATCCGGCCATCGGCGAACTGCACCACCTGCGCCCGGTCGAGCCGGCGCCCCTCGGCGACCGCGGTGATGAACTGGGCGTGCACGTCCTCGAGCAGCGTCTGCAGCACGCGCCGCTCCTCGGCCGTCATGGCACGGGCCACGTTGCCGAGGTCCTTGAACTGGCCGGCCTTGACCACCACGTAGTCCACGCCGACCTTCTTCATCAGCTGCTCGAGGTTGGCCGTCTGCATGATCACGCCGATCGAGCCCGTCAGCGTGCCCGGGTTGGCGTAGATGCGGTCGGCGGCCACGGCGACGTAGTACCCGCCGGACGCCGCCACCGCGCCCAGCGAGGCGACCACGGGCTTGCCCTCCGCGCGCACGCGCCGCAGCGCCTCGTACAGCTCTTGCGAGGGGCCGACGACGCCGCCGGGACTGTTGATGCGGATGACCACCGCCCGCACCTGGGGGTGCTCGCGGTAGGTCCGGAGGTCCTGCAGGAGGTTCTCGACGTCGAGGATGAAGCCTTCCAGCTCCACCACCGCCACCCGGGGGCCGAAGTAGGCCGGCGCGCCCTCGCCGCCCGTCACCAGGAACAGGGCCAGCACGGCCAGCCACAGCCCGAGCGTGACCGCGATCACGGGTCCCAGGCGGCTCACCCGCAGCTACTCCTCGTCGTCGTACTCGTCCTCGTCCCGCCGCTTGCGCTTGCCGCCGCGGCGGTGGCGGCCCTGGTCGTCCGTCTCCCGGGTCCAGTCCACCGCGTGCACCAGCTCCTTCAGGCTCAGCCCGATGCGCCGCTCGTGGGGGTCCACGCGGATCACCAGCAGGTCCAGCTCGTCACCGACGTTCACCACCTCGTCCGGCCGGCTGATGGGCCGGTGGGCCATCTGCGAGATGTGCAGCAGCCCGTCCACCCCCGGCTCCAGCTCCACGAAGGCGCCGAAGTCGGTGAGGCGCACCACCTTGCCCCGCACCCGCGAGCCCATCGGGTAGCGCTGGGCCACCGTGCTCCAGGGATCGGGCTGGAGCTGCTTGAGCCCCAGCGAGATGCGCTTCTGCTCCTTGTCGATGTTCAGGATCTGGGTCTCCAGCTCCTGTCCCTTCTTCAGCAGCTCGGAGGGATGGGCCACGGCGCGGGTCCAGGACATGTCCGAGATGTGCAGCAGCCCGTCCACCCCCGGCTCAAGCTCCACGAAGGCGCCGAAGTCGGTGAGGTTCCGCACGCGGCCCGTCACCCGCTGGCCGACCTGGTACCGCTCGTCGATGGTCGTCCACGGGTCCGGCTCCACCTGCTTCATGCCCAGCGAGATCCGCTTGGCGGCCCGGTTGACGTCCAGGACCATCACGTCCACCTCGTCGCCCACGTTGACGATCTTGGACGGATGCCGCACGCGGCGGGTCCAGGACATCTCCGAGACGTGGACCAGGCCCTCCACCCCCGGCTCCAGCTCCACGAAGGCGCCGTAGTTGGTGAGGCTCACCACCCGTCCCCGGGCCTTGGCACCCACCGGGTAGCGCTGCTCGACCGCCTCCCAGGGATCCGACTGCTTCTGCTTGTAGCCCAGCGACACCCGGCCGGTCTCCCGGTCGAAGTGCAGCACCACGACCTCGACCTGGTCGCCCACCTGGAAGATCTCCGACGGATGCCCGACGCGGCCCCAGCTCATGTCGGTCACGTGCAGGAGGCCGTCGATGCCGCCCAGGTCGATGAAGGCCCCGTAGTCGGTGATGTTCTTGACGGTCCCCGTCAGGACCAGCCCCTCGTGCAGGATCTCCAGCGTGTGCTTCTTCTTCTCCTCGCGCTCCTCCTCCAGCACCGCGCGGCGCGAGAGCACCACGTTGCCCCGGCGGCGGTTGAGCTTGATGACCTTGGCCCGGATCTGCTGGCCGACCAGCGCAGCCAGGTTCTTCACGGGCCGGAGGTCCACCTGGGAGCCGGGCAGGAAGGCCTTGACGCCGACGTCCACGGCCAGGCCGCCCTTGACCACCTCGATGACGCGCCCCTCCACGGGCGCGCCCTTGTCGTAGGCCTGGCTGATGGCGTCCCACACGCGGATCTTGTCGGCCTTCTCCTTGGAGAGGACGATCAGGCCCTCGGAGTCTTCCTTGGCCTCGAGGTAGACGTCGATCTCGTCCCCCACCCGGGGCAGGAGACCGTGGAACTCCTCGATGGGGATGGCGCCCTCGCTCTTGTAGCCGACGTCCACCAGCACCTCCCCGGTGCCGACGTGGACGACCCGGCCGCGAACGACCTCGCCCTCCTCGAACTCCGCGAACCGGACCCCGTAGAGGTCTTCCATCCGTTCCTCGGCCGCCTGTGCCTCACCCCCTCTTCGCGAGTCGCCGAGGGTCTTGCGCGGGTGATCCTTCTCCATGCTGCCCGTTCCTCCCTAGAGTGATTTGGACGGGGTCGAGGCTCCTCCCGCACCCACCCCGTCGACTGCCGCACGTCCTTCACGCGGTGACGCCACCCGCGACCCTTCCGGATCGGGGGCGTCTTTGAGGCGCGCGATCGCCGCCATCATCGCGCGGCTGGCGGCGTCATACGAGTCCTTCCGCGAGGCCCCGTCGGCCGCGAAGCGCAGGGGCTTCCCGAACCGCACCGTGACCCGGGCCGGCCGGGGGAGCCGTCGCCCCCGGGGCCAGGCCCGCCCGCTTCCTCCGATGTACACCGGGACGACCGGGGCTCCGCTCAGGACGGCCAGCATCCCCGCCCCCGGGCGGCCCGGCCGCAGCGCGCCCTCCGGGCCCCGCGTTCCCTCCGGGAACACCAGCAGCGCCCCGCCCTCCTCCAGCACGCGCAGCGCGGTCCGGAGGGCCCCGGGGTCGGCGCCCTCCCGCCGCACGGGCCGGGCGTTGAGCCGCCGGATCAACCCGCCGAAGAGCGGGATGTCGAACAGCTCCGCCTTGGCCAGGAACGATACCTCGCGCGGCGTCACGGCCGCCACCAGGGGCGGATCGAGGACGCTCGAATGGTTGGCGACCAGCAGGACCGGGCCCGAGCGGGGCACGTGGGCCTGCCCGTGCCCCGTCAGGCCGAAGGCCAGCCGCAGCGCGCCCACCACGATCGGCTTCAGGACCGCGTACAGCACCGTTGCTCGATCTCCCGGAGCATCCGCTCCACCACCTGGTCCACCGTCAGCGCCGTGGTGTCGATCTCGATGGCCCCGGGCGCCTTGCGCAGCGGCGCCAGGACACGGGTCGTGTCCTGGGCGTCCCGGGCCGCGATCTCGGCCCGCACGGTGGGCAGGTCCGCCTCCACGCCGCGCTCGCGCAGCTCCGCCTGCCGCCGCCGCGCCCGCTCCTCGAGCGCCGCGTCGAGGTAGAACTTCACCTCGGCGTCCGGGCAGACCACGGTCCCGGTGTCGCGCCCCTCCAGCACCACGCCCCCGGCGGCGGCCAGCCGCCGCTGCAGCGGGGTGACCTTGGCCCGGACCGGCGCCAGCATGCTGAGCCGGGACGTGAGCGCGCTGATCGCCGGGGTCCGGATCTCGGCCGTCACGTCGCGCCCGTTAACGTACACGCGCTCGCCCCGGACGTCGACCTCCAGCCCGTCCAGGTGCCGCCGCAGCTCCGGAGTGTCCCGGGCGTCCAGGCCCGCGCCGGCGAGGCTCCAGGCCAGGGCCCGGTACATGGCCCCGGTGTCGATCAGCCGGTAGCCCAGACGCGCGGCCAGCCGCCGGGCCACGGTCCCCTTGCCGGCCCCGGCCGGGCCATCGATGGTGATCACCGGCTCCCGCTCGCCCTTCACGGCTCGACGCTCACCGCCGGCTCGCCGGCCAGCGCGTTGACCAGGTCCGCGAACTGCGGGAACGAGGTCGCGATGCAGCCGGCGTCCTCCACGACCGTCGGGCCGTCGGCCACCAGCCCGGCCACCGCCAGCGCCATCGCCATCCGGTGGTCGCCGCCGCTGTCGACCTCCGCGCCCCGGAGGCGGCACGGCCCCTCGATCGTGAGCCCGTCGGGCCGCTCGGTGATCCGCGCCCCCATCCGCGCCAGCTCGCGGGCCAGCGCCGCCACCCGGTCCGATTCCTTGACCCGCAGCTCGGCGGCGTCGCGCACCTCCGTCCGCCCCTCCGCCAGCGCCGCCGCCACGGCCAGCGCCGGCACCTCGTCGATCAGCCGCGGGATGAGGGCGCCGCCCACCGCCGTGCCCCGCAGCGTGCTGCCGGCCACCGTGACATCGCCGGCCGGCTCCTGCTCGGCTTCCGGGGCGCTGCCGGCGATGGCGAGTCGCGCCCCCATGGCCTGGAGCACCTCCAGCAGCCCGGTGCGCGTCGGGTTCAGCCCCACGCCGGCGGCCGTCACCTGCCCGTCCGGAACGATGGCGCCGGCCACGAGCAGGAAGGCCGCCGAGGAGATGTCGCCGGGC
>JBBIIW010000195.1:0-6114 GCA_037446305.1 Candidatus Rokuibacteriota bacterium | reverse complement strand
GCCGGCCAGCCGGCCGGCCAGATCCCAGAGGGCGATGTCCACGCCGCTGATCGCCTGCATCACGGGGCCCACGGCGCCCCACTGGCGGGCCATCGGCACCAGCGCCGCGTGCAGGCGGTTCCAGAGCCCCTCGCGATCACCCGGATCGGCGCCGATCACCAGGGGCCGCACGCCGTCCTCCAGCGTCGCCACCCGCTCTCGCCACGCCCACGGCGGGAAGTTCACCCACGACTCGCCCCAGCCCGTGACCCCGCCGCGCTCCTCGATCTCCACCAGCACCGTGCTCCGCGCCCGCATCGTGCCGTGGGCCATCCGGATGGGCTCGGTCAGCGGCGCGGCCAGCACGTGGACCCGGAGGTCGCGGATCCTCATGCGCCGGCAGCCCGCAACACGTCCTCCTTGACGCTCCGGATGTGCGCCCGCAGGAGCCCGCGCGCCTCCTCGGGGTCGCGGCGGAGGGCCTCGACGATGGCCCGGTGCTCGGCGTGCGACCTGGCCGGCCGGCCGGGCAGGACGATGGCGCGGAGCCGGACCAGCTGGATCTGCGTCTGCAGCGCGGCCAGCATGCTGACCAGCCGCCGGTTGCCGCTGGCCTGCACGAGGATCTCGTGAAAGCGGATGTCGGCCCGCGTGTAGCGGCGCCGGTCGCCGGCGCGCACGTAGCCCTCGCACTCCTCGACGATCGCGGCCAGGCGGGCCAGGGGCTCGGCCGGGAACGGGCGCGGCGCCAGCTCCACGGCGAGGGCCTCCAGCCCCTCGCGCAGATCGTAGAGGTCCCGGATGTCGTCGGCGTCGAAGGCGGCCAGGCGGACGCCCCGCTGGGGGAGGATCTGGACCAGACCGCTCGCCTCCAGGCGCTTGAGCGCCTCCTTGACGGGCGTCACGCTCACCCCCAGCTCGCGGGCGATCTGGTTGGCGGAGACGAAGGCGTCGCCGCGCAGGCCGCCCGAGATGATGAAGTCCCGGATGGCCGAGAACGCCTGCTGGTTGAGGGAGAGCCGGGGCTTGAGCGGCGTGAGCTTGGACATAAGATCTTAGGCTTCGTGCAGATAGCACGCGGCCGGCGGGGGTGTCAACGGCCCCGGGGGGTCAGCCGGGCGGGGCCTCCCACCGCCCGGGGATCGCCGTGCCGCAGGAGGGACAGCGGCCGGAGCCCGTCAGCCGGTCCTGCCGGATCACGTAGCCGCGGCGCTCGACGAGGAGCGCGCGGCAGCGGGGACAGTACGTGTGCTCGAGCGGCCCCACCTCTCCCGGCCGGTTGCCGGCGTAGACGAAGCGCAGCCCCTCGGCGAGGCCGATCTCGGCCGCCCGCACGAGCGTGGCGGCGGGCGTCGGGGGCCGGTCCGCCATCCGGTAGTCGGGGTGGAACGCGGTGACATGCCAGGGAATGTCCGGGGACACCGAGCACAGGAAGCGGGCGATGTCGCGCAGCTCGGCCTCCGAGTCGTTGAAGCCCGGGATGACGAGGGTGACGACCTCGAGCCAGAAGCCCATGCCGTGCAGTCGCCGGATCGTGTCCAGCACGGTTCCCAGGAGCCCGCCCAGCGTGCGGTAGCGCCGGTCGTCGAAGCCCTTGAGGTCCACCTTGTAGAGGTCCACCCAGGGGCGGAGATACTCGAGGACCTCCGGGGTGGCGTTGCCGTTGGACACGAAGGCGCCGACCAGGCCCTGGGCCCGCCCGGCCCGGAAGACCTCGACCGCCCACTCGCTGGTGATGAGCGGCTCGTTGTACGTGGAGGCGAGGATCCGGGCGCCGTGGCCGCGGGCGGCGGCGACGATGGCCTCGGGCCCGACCGGCCGGGGCGGCGCGCCGGCCATCGGGTCGCGCAGCGCCTGGGAGGTCAGGAAGTTCTGGCAGTTCCCGCAGTGGTAGTCGCACCCCAGCATGCCGAAGGAGAGGGCGCGGGCCCCGGGGTACGCGTGGAAGAACGGCTTCTTCTCCACCGGGTCGAGCTGCAGCGCGGCCACGTAGCCGGCCGGGACCAGCAGGCGGCCCGCATCGTTCCAGCGCACCTTGCAGACGCCGCGCTGCCCGGGCGGGATCAGGCAGCGGTGGCCGCAGGCGTGACAGCGCACGCGGCCCCCGGGCAGCCGCGCGTACAGCTCTCCCTCCCGGGCCAGCCGCGCCAGGACGTCGGCCAGACTCGCCGCGCTCGACATCGAGGCCAGCATACCCGCCCTCCGGTCACGCGTCCGGCGTCACGACGCGTCCGGCATCACGACGCGCCCGGTGCCTCCAGCAGCCGCCGAAAGCGACGGGCATCGTCCCACATGGGCGGCGTTGTTGAAGAGCACGTAGGCGGGCCCGGCGCCCACCCGGCGCCGGAGCTCCTCCAGGTCGGCATCCGAGTAGGAGGAGCGCGGGCGCCCGCGGCCGTGGAGCCGGTCATAGCGCGGCTGGCCCCACTGCGGAGGCCGCGCACCAGGTCGAGCCCGCGACACAGCGCCTGCACCTCCCCCGGCGGCCAGGCGCCCCCGGGTGCTCCGCCAGGCGTCCCGGACTTCCCCGGTCGGCCGGAACCAGCCGTAGGCCCCCCGCTGGGCAGGAGTGAGCGGAACCCGCAGCCGCCGGTAGGTCGGCGAGACCATCCGGGCGGCTCCGCGCCCGTCAAGCGCCGGACCCGGCCGGCCCGGCCTCGAGCTGCCGCAGTACGCGCTCGTAGACGGCGAGGTCGCCGGCCGTGAACAGGACGAATCGCACCTCCTCCAGCGAGTGCCGCTCGCCGGACAGGAAGTCGCGCACGGTGCGCAGGGCGATCCGGGCCGCCCGCTCCACCGGGAAGCGATAGGCGCCCGTGGAGATCGACGGGAAGGCGAGTGAGCGCAGCCCGTGCTCCGCCGCCAGCCGGAGGCTGGCCCGGTAGGCGGACGCCAGCAGCTCCTCCTCCCCGCGCCCGCCTCCGGACCAGACCGGACCCACGGCGTGGATCACGTGGCGGGCGGGCAGCCGCCCGCCGGTCGTGATGACCGCCTGGCCCGTCGGGCAGCCGCCCTGCCGCTCGCGGATCCGGGCACAGGCCTCCATGATCGCCGGCCCGCCGCGCCGGTGGATCGCGCCGTCCACGCCGCCGCCGCCCCGGAGGCCGGTGTTGGCCGCGTTGACGATGCCGTCCACCGCCTGTTCGGTGATGTCGCCCTGCACGAGCACGAGCCGGGTCGGGTTCAGGCCGCCTCCCGCTCCTCCTTGCCCTCGCCGCAGACGCTCAGCATTCCGTTCTCCACCGATCCTCCTATAGCAGGCCCGGAGCAGTCCGGGAACGCCGGTCCGGACGGCCGGCCGCGGTCTTGACAGGCCGGCGCCCTCCCCCGGCCGCCTAGCCCGGGGGGTGGACGGGAGCCGCCGGGCGGGAGTACCTTGACGCGCGATCGCCTCACCCCCTGCCGGAGGAGGACTCGACCATGCCGGTCCGGAAACCTTCCCTCGACGATCTCCGCCAGGCCGCCCAGGTCTTTCACCTCGATCTCTCCGTCGAGGACCTGCTGTCGTTCCGCGGGCTGATGGACGGCGTGCTGGCGTCCTACGCGCGGCTCGATCAGCTGCCGGAGCCCAGGCTGCCCGTGAAGTACCCGCGCGATGCCGGCTACCGGCCGGGCCCGGCCGAGAACCCCTACAACGCGTGGTACTGGCGCTGCTCGATCAAGGGCGCGCCGTCGGGGAAGCTGGCGGGCAAGAAGATCGCCATCAAGGACAACGTGTGCGTGGCCGGCATCCCGATGATGAACGGCACGGCCGTGCTGGAGGGCCACGTGCCCGACGTGGACGCCACCATCGTCACCCGCATCCTGGATGCGGGCGGCGAGATCGTCGGCAAGGCTGTGTGCGAGAGCCTCTGCTTCTCGGGGGGCAGCCACACGTCGGACACCGGCCCGGTCCAGAACCCCCGCCGGCCGGGCTACTCGGCGGGCGGCTCATCGAGCGGGAGCGCCGCCCTGGTGGCCGCCGGCGAGGCCGACATGGCCATCGGCGGCGACCAGGGCGGCTCCATCCGGATCCCGGCCTCGTGGTGCGGCATCGTGGGCCACAAGCCGACCTACGGGCTGGTGCCCTACACGGGCGTGTTCCCCATCGAGCTCACGCTCGACCACACCGGGCCGATGGCCGGCACGGTCGCCGACGTGGCGCTGCTGCTGGAGACCATCGCCGGCAAGGACGAGCACGACCCGCGCCAGCGCGAGGTGCGCACCGAGCCCTACACCCAGGCGCTCACCGGGAAGGTGGACGGGCTGCGGGTGGCCATCGTCCGGGAGGGCTTCGGCTGGGAGGTCTCGGAGAGAGACGTGGACCAGGCCGTGGAGGCCGCCGCCCACCGCTTCCAGCAGCGCGGGGCCAAGGTCAGCACGATCTCGGTCCCGCTCCACCGCGACGGCCTGCACATCTGGAACGCCATCGCGGTCGAGGGCGCCACCATGCTGATGGTGCGCGGCCGCAGCATGGGGACGAACTGGAAGGGGCTCTACGCCACGAGCCTCCTCGACGTCTACGCCCGGGGGCTGGTGGCGCGGGCCAACGATCTGTCCGAGACCACGAAGCTGGTGGTGCTGCTCGGGCAGTACATGCAGGACCACTACCACGGCCGCTACTACGCCAAGGCCCAGAACCTGGCCCACACGCTGCGGGCGGCATACGACACGGCGCTGCGGGAGGCCGACGTCCTCGTCATGCCGACCCTGCCCATGAAGGCCACGAAGATCCCGCCGCCCGGCGCCAGCCGCGAGGAATACGTGGCGCGGGCGCTCGAGATGATCCCGAACACCTGCCCGTTCGACGTGACGGGCCACCCCGCCCTCACGGTGCCCTGCGGCGCCTCCGACGGGCTGCCCATCGGGATGATGCTGGTCGGCCGGCACTGGGAGGATGCGACCGTGCTGCGCGCGGCCCACGCCTTCGAGACGCTGGCACGGTAGCGCGGCGGCGCGCCCGGCGCCGTGGCGCCCGCCGCCATGCGGGATGGCAGGACGCATCGCCCGCCGAGTCACAGGCTTCGCCGTCGCGGGGCCGCCCGCCGGGCAAGCGGCCCCGGCACGAGGGTCGCCGCGACCGCCGGCGACGACGCCCACGTGCCTGTGGCACGCTCGATGCACGCCGGCATCCTGGCGGAGAGGAGGATTCGCGATGATCAGCATTCGCCGTGAGGATGTTCCGGTCGTGATCGAGGGCAACGGCGTCGAGCTGCGCATGCGCCCGGAGGGGCCGCTCACCGTCGCCTTCGTCCGCCTCCCGCGCGGGGCGAACCTGGCCCCGGCGCTGCGCGGACTGCCCGACGACCTGTGTCCCTGCCCCCACTGGGGCTACATGCTGAAGGGGCGTGTGCGCATGCACGGCAAGGACAGCGCGACCGACCACGTGGCGGGCCAGGCCTTCTACTGGGCGCCCGGCCACGCCCCCGAGGCCCTCGAGGACTCGGAGTACGTGGACTTCTCGCCCACGCAGGAGTTCAGGCGGGTGATCGACCACATCAAGGCCGGCGGCTGACGCCGGGCAGCCGGGCGGCGTGCCACAGGCGGACGGCGAGCACGACTACGTCATCGTCGGCGCCGGCGCTGCCGGCTGCGTGCTGGCCGGCCGGCTGAGCGAGGACCCGGCCTGCCGGGTCCTCCTCCTCGAGGCCGGCGGCTCCGACCGGCGCCTGGACGTCCGCATCCCGGCCGCGTTCACGAAGCTGTTCAAGACCGAGCGCGACTGGGACCTGGACACGGTGCCCCAGGCGGGACTGCGCGGGCGCGTCCTCTACTGGCCGCGCGGGCGCATGCTGGGCGGCAGCACCTCCATGAACGCCCAGATGTACGTGCGGGGCCACCCGGCCGACTACGACGGCTGGGCGGCGCAGGGCAACAAGGGCTGGGCGTTCGCCGACGTCCTGCCGTACTTCAGGCGGGCCGAGCGGGTGCGGGGCGGCGTGGCGGGGCTCCATGGCGCCGCTGGGCCCCTTCTCGTGGAGGAGCCCCGCGATCCGAACCCGGCCACGCGCGCCTTCCTCCAGGCGGCAGCGGCGGCGGGCCTGTCGGTCCTCGAGGGCCCGAACGACGGCAGCCGCGAGGGCGTGGGCCTGACCCGCGTCACCCAGCGCCGGGGGCGCCGCTGGAGCGCCGCCGACGCCTATCTCCGGCCGGCCC
>JBBIIW010000194.1:0-6130 GCA_037446305.1 Candidatus Rokuibacteriota bacterium | reverse complement strand
AGTGCTGGCGCAGGGCGGCCGTGGCTCCCTCGCGGGCCAGCCGCTTGGCCGTCAGCCGCACCTCGGTGAGATGGCGCAGCAGCTCCGGGAAGACGCCCAGCTCGTCCGCGGCCGGCCGCACGCCCCCGGCCAGCATCAGCGACGGGTAGAGCGAGGCGACGTCCACGTGCAGGGCGGGCCGGGCCACGCCTTGCCGGAACATGGCCACCAGCCCGCCCCCCACGGGCCCGGCCGGCCCGGGCAGGGGGACCGCGCAGCCGCGGTGCAGGTACTCGCGCAGCAGCAGCGCGTCGATCTTGGCCGCGGCGCCCCGCAGCACGGTGGCCTGGTACCCGAAGGGGACCAGCTGGGCCTGGGCGAAGTAGGGCGGGGCGAGGGCGGCGGCGACCGCCAGCGTCTCCACGGCGTCGTCGAGGGCATAGGCCATGACCCGCTCGGGATCGCGGCCGAGCTCCTCGGCCAGGGCCCCTGCGTCCAGGTACGTGCGCTCCGCGGCCGCCACGCCGAGGTGGCGCGCGACGTCCTTGAGGCCGAAGCCGGGCAGGTCGCGGGCGCCCACGTCGTGGAGCTGGGCCAGGATCCAGGTGTCGACCACGTGACGGCCGGCGACCTCGTAGCGCTGGTAGCCGATCGTGCGCTCGGCGATCGCCAGGCGAGCCGGCCACCCGCCGAGCGCGCTGCCGTCGCGACCCCAGGTGAGGGGCACGCCGTACCGCCGCGCGCGGGCCTCCAGGTACGGCAGGTCGAACCGGAAGAGATTGTGGCCCTCGATGACGTCGGGGTCGCGCTCGTGCAGCACCCGCCCGCACTCCTCCAGGAGCGCGCGCTCCTCCAGGCGGTCGCCGCGGATCACGTGCCGGAAGCCGGTGGAGTCGGCCAGCGCGATGGCCACGATGCGGTCGCCCGGCCGGCCGGCGCTGGGAAACTCGAAGCCCTCGGTGGTGACGACCTCGATGTCGAGCGCCAGCCGCCGCAGGTCGTCGAAGGTCAGGCCGCCGAAGGAGGTCCGCCCGGAGAGCAGCAGGTACTGGTGGAAGGGATCGGCGAAGAACCGGTAGGGCGCGTCGGCCCGGCCGGGATCGAGCCCCGAGCGCTCGCGACACCGGTCGCGGGCGGCCAGGGCGTCCGGCCAGGAAGCGAACCGCGCCAGCCAGCGTAGCGGGCCCCGGCCGGCCAGGGTGGTGAGCTCCACGAGCCCCGGGGCCTCCGCGACGAGCGCCTCGTCGGCGGCCAGCAGGAAGGGACGGAAGGGGACCGTCTCGGCCTTGAGGCCGGCGGGACCCCGGTAGTAGAGGCGGATAGCCCGGCCGTCGGGCTCGAGGTGACCGGTCAGGAGCCCGGGCGTCCGGTCGCGGCCGAAGAGGAGCGGGGCGTCGGGCAGCGTCAGCGCGCCGCTTCCTCGGCCGCCGCCCGGTACTGGTCCAGCCCGGCCAGCCCCACCAGGGCCCGCCCCGTGCCGGGAAAGACCACGGTCGGAATGGCGCGCACGCCCTCCTCGAGGGCCTGCTCGTAGTCCCTGGCGACGGCGTCGCGGCCCAGGCCGGCCCGGTAGTCGGCGACGAACGCGTCCAGGTCCAGCCCGGCCTCGCCCGCGATCCGGATCACCTCCTCGGGGTCGCCGATGTTGCGGCTGTCCTGGAAGAAGGCGCGGTAGAGCGACAGGTGCAGGCGCTCGAAGGCGCCGGCGCCCTGCCGGGCCGCGCACTTCGCGCCCTCCAGGGCCGGCAGGCTCCAGTTCGGGAAGTGGTCCCGGTGGGGCCAGGGGGTGAAGCGCACGCCGTCGGCGTCCGCCATGGCGGCGCACCGCTGCCAGGCCTGCTCGCGGTACGTTCCCTGGAACCTCACGCCGGCCTCGGGCGCCGGGCGCAGCGGGAAGGCCCGGTGCTCGACGACGAGCCGGTCACCCAGCTCGCCGGCCAGCTTCCGCAGGCGGACCGCCGCGGGATAGCACCAGGGTCAGAGGTAGTCGGAGTAGACGACGGCGCGAACGGGCGTCATGTCCCCGCGGATTGTACCCGCCGCGCCCGCCCGCTCAAACCCGCAGCGGATCCTGGGCTATCATGCCAGCGGTCCGCAAATCGGGCGGGTGAAGGAGCGGTGCCGGAGATGGCGGCGGGGCCCATGCTCGTCGGAGGGGGCCGGGCTGGCGAGGGGACCGCGGGCGAAGGAGCGGCGGGGCCCCGGGGTGGCGAAGCCCCGGGGGCCCGGGCCCATATCGAGGAGACCACAGGCGATGGATCTCGGACTGCGGGGAAAAGTGGCGCTGGTCACGGCGGCCAGCAAGGGCATGGGCAAGGCCTGCGCGCTCGGGCTGGCCGCCGAGGGGGCGCGGGTGGCGATGTGCGCGCGCACGGAGCGCGACCTCGAGGCGGCCGCCCAGGAGATCCGCGCCCGGACGGGGGCCGAGGTGCTGGCCGTGACCGCCGACGTCACGAAGGCGGCCGACGTCAAGGCGCTGGTCGCGCGCACCCGCGAGCGGTTCGGCGGGGTCGACATCCTGGTGGCCAACTCGGGCGGGCCTCCGCGCGGCCGCCTGGACGAGGTGTCGGACGAGCAGTGGTACGGGGCGTTCGAGGTCTCGCTCCTCTCGGTGGTCCGCCTGATCCGCGAGGTCCTGCCCTCGATGCGCGCCCGGAAGTGGGGCCGCATCCTCACCATCCAGTCGGTGTCGGTCAAGCAGCCGGTGGAAGGCCTGCTGCTCTCCAACGCGGTGCGGCCGGGCGTCTTCGGGCTGGCCAAGACGCTGGCGCCGGAGCTGGGCCGTGACAACATCACGATCAACGTCGTCTGCCCCGGCCGGATCATGACCGACCGGTTCCTGAGCGGGGCCCGGCAGGCGGGGCTGCCGCCGGACGAGTACGTGGCCCGGAGCGCGCAGGATGTGCCGCTCGGCCGCATCGGCACGCCCGAGGAGTTCGCCAGCGTCCTCGTCTTCCTGGCCTCGGAGCGGGCCTCCTACGTGACCGGGGTGGCGCTGCAGGTGGACGGCGGCCTGGTCCGCGGCCTGCTGTAGCCGCGCCGGTGCTGGGCGGGCTTCGTGGGGCCGTCTCGCGGTTCGTCGCCGGCGACGGCCTGTTCCTGGCCGGCGGCCTGGCCTTCTTCCTCCTCCTCTCGCTGATCCCCCTCGTCCTGCTGGGCGTGTCGGCGGTCGGCTTCGTCCTGTCGGGCCGGGAGGCGGCGCAGGAGGTCATCGGGCAGCTCACCAGCAATCTCCCCGTGTACCGCAAGGAGATCTCCCAGGTCCTGCTGCGCATCGTCGAGACGCGGAAGCTCTCGGGCCTGGTCGGCACGCTCGTCCTGGTGCTCTTCGCCATGCCCCTGTTCGGCGCCGCCCGGCTCGTCATGCACCGGATGCTCGACGTCCGCAGCGGCGCCGGACTGGTCCGCAACCTGGTCAGGGACGCCGGCATGGTGCTCCTCCTGGGCCTGTTCCTGTTCGGCTCGCTCGGGGTGGCCTGGACGGTGGACTGGCTGCGCCAGTGGGTCCTGGAGCCGGCGGCGGTGCCCCTGGGCTGGATCCGGTCGCTCACCATCGCCGTCAGCCTGGGACTGTCGACCCTGATGTTCTATCTCGGCTTCCGGTACGTGCCCTATCGCAAGGTCCGGGCGGCGGCGGCGCTGGCCGGCGCCGTCATGACGGCCGGGCTGTGGGAGGTGGCCAAGCAGCTCTTCCGGCTGTACATCCGGCAGGTCGGCGTCTACGACCAGATCTACGGCCCGCTGGGCATCCTGGTGGCCTTCGTGATGTTCCTCTATTACTCGGCGGTGGTGTTCGTCTTCGGGGCCGCCTTCGTCGCCGCGCTGGACACCCGGAGGCGGTAGCCGCCCGCGGCCGGACGGCATCGAGCGCAGCGCCGGCGGGAGCGGGCCGCCGGAGGCCGGGGCTTCCGTGGTATTTTCGCGAGGCTGTCCAGGCGGGGAGGGGGCGATGATCCTCAAGGACAAGGTGGCGGTGGTGACGGGGGCGGCCCGCGGCATCGGCCGCGAGATCGCGATCCTGATGGCGCGGCTGGGCGCGCGCGTGGTGGTCAACGACTACGGCGGCTCGGAGTCCGGCCAGGGCACCGCCCGGGGCCCGGCCGACGACGTGGTGCGGGAGATCCGGGCGGGCGGCGGGACGGCGGTGGCCAGCTACGACTCGGTGGCGAGCATGGAGGGCGGCCGCCGCATCGTGCAGGCGGCGGTGGAGGCCTTCGGCCGGGTGGACATCGTGGTCAACAACGCCGGCATCCTCCGCGACCGCATGATCTTCAACATGACCGAGGAGGAGTGGGACGCCGTCGTCGACACCCACCTCAAGGGCACGTTCGCGGTGACGCGGGCGGCCGCGCCCTACATGAAGGAGCAGCGCTCCGGGCGCTTCATCAACATGACCTCCACCTCGGGCCTGGTCGGCAACGTGGGGCAGGCCAACTACGCGGCGGCCAAGATGGGCATCGTGGGCCTGACCACGGTGGTGGCCCTGGACATGGCCCGCTACAACGTGACGGCCAACTGCATCTCGCCCTTCGCCTGGACGCGCATGATCGGCACCATCCCCACCGAGACCGAGGCGCAGCGGGCCCGGGTGGAGAAGATCAAGAAGCTCGACCCGGCGCACGTGGCGCCGGTGGCGGCCTTCCTGGCCTCGGATGCCGCGCGGGAGGTGACCGGCCAGGTGTTCGGGGTCCGCGGCAAGGAGATCATGCTCTTCGGCCACATGCGGCCGGTCATGCGCATCCACCACGCCGAGGGCTGGACGGTGGAGCGCCTGGCCGAGATCTTCCCCGGCACGCTGCAGCACCACCTGGTGCCGCTGGAGACGTCGGGCCAGTACTTCAACTACGACCCCCTCGTTTGAGCCAGGCCGCCCGCGGCCCCGGGGCCGCGGGCCGCCTGCAGCGGCGGCGGCGGCCTGTAAAGTTTTGAAACATTGACAACAGTTTCCTGTGAAATCCGCTTCCCCTCGCCCCGGGCTCGTGTAAGAATCCCCGCCCAACGTGGGCACGCGCTTGGTGACTCGACGCGCAGGGATCGTGCTCCTCCTGGGGATCCTGCTGGTCTCCGGGTGCGGGAGCGGCCGTCTGGTCGTGCCCGTCACCATCGATCCCGCCACGCTCGCGCCGCCGGCGAGCCCGCGCGACCTCACCACCCACGAGCGCGCGGTGCGCGGCATCGCCGCCATCATGATGCAGGAGCTACAGCTGCCGCTGCCGGAGCGCGTGACGGTCTTCGTCTACGCCACGCGGCAGGTGTTCGAGCGGGGCCTCATCCACGACGCCCACGTCTCGCCCGCCCGGGCGGCGGAGCTGAGCGACTTCGCCATCGGCATCGGCAAGCGGCGCCAGCTCCTGCTCAACGACGAGGGCGCCGACCGGGCGGGCCGCGAGTGGCTCCGCCTGATCGCGCACGAGCTGGCGCACGTCTCGCAGATCGAGCTGGCGCAGGGCGAGGGGCTGGCGGCGCAGTGGCTGGCCGAGGGCATGGCCGAGTGGGTGGCCTTCCGGGTCCTGGAGCGGCTCGGACTCGACGCCCTGGATCGGCGCCGCGAGGTGTCGCGAGCGGGCATCCGCACCCACGCCGCGCTGGTGGCGGCGCGGCTCGACCTGGAGACGCTCGGCTCGCCGCGCGGCTTCACGATCCGCCATCGCCGCGAGGGCTCGCTGCCGACCTACCAGCTGGCCTTCCTGATGGCCGACTACCTGATCCAGCGGGACGGCTTCGATCGGGTGGTGGCGTACTTCCGCGCCTGCGGGGAGAGCCTCGACCGCCACGCCGCCTTCGCCGAGGTCTTCGGGCAGCCCCTCGAGGACTTCGAGCGCGAGATCCTCAACTACCTGAAGTCGGTTGTGCCGTAGCCCGGCGCCGGTCCCTCTCTGCGCCGCCCTCGTCCTGCTCCTCGCCTGGCCGGCCACGGCCGCGTCCCGCCTGCTGGTGGCCGTCGGCGAGCCGGCGCCCACGTCGGCGGTGGTGTGGGTGCGGGCGGCCGAGGAGGGCGAGGTGGTGGTCGACTACGGGCCCGCCGGCGACCCCCGCCCGCGTCTCGGCCTGGCTGATCAGACGGCGGCGTTCGGCCAGCCACGCCGAACAATGGCTGGAGATGAAGGCACTGACGTCCCGCGGCCCCGCGGCCGCGACGCGCTGGAAGCGC
>JBBIIW010000193.1:0-6141 GCA_037446305.1 Candidatus Rokuibacteriota bacterium | reverse complement strand
GAGCCCGTGATGGCCGCCGCCCGCCTGGCCGAGCGCCTGGCCGCGGAGCGGTCGCCACGGGGGAGCGCCCTCCCCCCTCAGAGCCACCCCGCGCGCCGGAAGCGCTAGGACAGGGAGCCGCAGATGGCTGCCGTCACCCGGCGGCCGTGGGCGTAGACGACGGCGCGGGCGGTCAGGCGCTGCGGGCGGCCGTGATCAGGGCCGGCAGGTCCTTGACCCACTCCTCGAAGGGGCGGTCAGCGTCCACCGTGATCTCGAGCCTGCCGCCCGGCAGGCGGCGGACGCGGCCGGGCCGGCCCGGCCCGAGCGGGATGACGAGCTGCTCGCGATGGATGCCCAGCGCGTCGGCGACCGCGAAGATGGCGTCGATCTCCTTCATGGTCACCGCCTCGAGCGGCATCAGGTCACCTTGACGACGCGTCCGCCGCTCACCTGGACCAGCTCGGCCGGCGTAAGCCTGAACAGGGCGTTCGGCGTGCCGCCCGCGGCCCAGATCTCGGGGTAGCGCATGAGGTCCTCGTCGATGAACGTGGTCAGCGGCCGGGCGTGGGCCAGCGGCGGCACGCCCCCGATCGCGAAGCCCGTCACCTCGCGGACGAAGGCCGCCGGCGCCTTGGCCAGGGCTTCCTTGAGGTACATGCCCACGCGAAACTCGTTGACGGTGTTGGCGCCGCTGGTGATCACGAGCACGGGCTGGCCGGTCCGGGCGCCGCGGAAGACCAGGGACTTCGCGATCTGGCCCACCTGACAGCCCACCAGCTTGGCCGCCTCGGCGGCGGTGCGGGTCGGGTGCTCGGACTCCTGGACCTCGTTGGCGAGGCCGAGGGCGCGCAAGGCGTCCTGGACCTTCTGCGCGCTGGGACTGAGCGGCGGCACGGCCGCTACAGTACGCGACCGGGCCGGGAAAATCGAGGCCTGCCGCGCTCAGGCAGCCAGCGCGGCCTCGGCCGCCGTCTCGCCGGACCGCACGCAGTCGGCGATCCCGACGCCCCGGTAGCCGCTGCCCGCCAGGTGCAGGCCGGGCAGCCGGGCCAGCCGGCGCTCGATCGCCTCGACCGTCCCCAGGTGACCGACCTGGTACTGGGGCATGGCCGCCGGGTGGCGCCAGATGCGCGTGAGCACCGGCGGCGCCGTGATGCCCAGTGCCTGTCCCAGCTCGGCCCGGACCCGGCCGACCAGGTCGGCGTCGTCCGCATCCACGACCGCGCGCTTCAGGGCGCCGCCCAGGAAGCCGCGGAGCAGGACGTGGCCGTCCGGGGCCCGCCCGGCGAACTTCACGCTCGAGAACGTGCAGGCGAGCAGGTCCCGCCCCGCCGCCCGCGGGACGACGAAGCCGAAGCCGTCGAGCGGATGCGGCACGTCGGCCCGGCGATACCCGAGCGAGACGGTCACCGACGACGCGTACGGGATCACCTGGAGCAGCGTCGCCAGCGGCGGATCCACGTAGCGGAGCAGGCGGCCGGCCGCGTGGGTCTCGGCCGCGACGATGACCTGCTCGGCCTCGAACGTCTCGCCCGCCTCCGTCGCCACGTGCCAGCGCCCGTCGCGCCGCTCCAGCCCCGTCACCCGGCGCTTGACCCGCACCGCCCCGGCCGGCAGCCGGCCGACCAGCGTCTCGACCAGCTCGGCCATCCCGCCCGCCAGGCTGACGAACAGGCTCCAGCGCGCGCCGCTCGAGCCCGCCGCCCGCGCGCCCCGCCCGGCCTGCCAGAGCGCCAGGATGAGGCTCCGGTGCCGGCGCTCCAGCTCGAGGAACCGCGGCATGGTGGCCGCCAGGCTCAGCTCGTCCGGATCGGCCGTGTAGATGCCCGCCACCAGGGGCTGGGCGACGCGCTCCAGCGCCTCGGCGCCCAGCCGGCGCCGCACGAAGGCGCCCAGGCTCTCGTCGGCGCCCGGCCTCCCGCGCGGCAGCGCCAGATCGAGCGCCATCCGGAGCTTGCCGCGCCAGGAGAAGAGCCCGGAGCGGAGGAACGGGGCCAGGCGCGTGGGCGCCAGGAGCTGGAAGCCGTCGGGCACGGGGTGGAGCCGGTCGCGCCACCACACCCAGACCTTGCGGTGGCGGTCGTCGGTGCCGATCAGGCGCGCCTCCAGCCCGATCCGCCGGCACAGCGCCAGCGCCCAGGGCTTCTCGCACAGGAACGAGTCCGGGCCGGCCTCGACCAGGAAGCCGCCCGTCCGCTCGGTCTCGATCGTTCCTCCGGCCCGGTCCTGGGCCTCCAGCACCGTGAGCTCGAGCGGCACGCCCCGCTCCTGCGCCAGCTCGCGCGCCCGGTGCGCGGCGGCCAGTCCCGCGATGCCGGCGCCCACGACGACCAGCCTCATGCCTCCACCACGCGCTGGACGAGGTCGGCCAGCGCGGCCACGAACCGCGGATGGTCGTTGACGGCCGTCGCCCGGTGGAGCTCGACCCCGGCCGCCCGCGCGGTGGCCCGCGCCTCGATGTCGAGGTCGTAGAGCACCTCGACATGATCGCAGACGAAGCCGATGGGCACCACGACCACGTGCCGCGCGCCCCGGGATGCGAGGTCCCTGATCACCTGGTTGACGTCGGGCTCCAGCCACGGCTCCCGGGGATCGCCGCTGCGGCTCTGGTAGGCGAGCGTCCAGTCCGGGCCGTCCAGCCGGGCGGCCACCGCGGCGGCGGCGGTCCGGAAGTCCGCGACGTAGGGCGAGGCGTCGGCCATGGCGGCGGGCACGCTGTGGGCGGTGAACACGACGGGGACGGCGGGCCGCTCGCCGGCCGGCACCCGGGCCAGCGCCGCCCGGGCCCGGTCGGCGACCGCTTCCACGAAGAGCGGGTGATCGAAGAAGGGAGGTCCGAAGATTACCTCCGGGGCGCCGGCCACCGCCTCCCGCGCCTCGGCCACGTCCCGCTGATAGCGCTCCCAGGACGCCTCGGTCCGGAACGCGGACAGGATGAGCGCCAGGGCCCGCTGCACCGGCCGGGCCGCCATCCGGGCCAGCGTGTCGCGCAGGAAGGGCTTCCACTGGCGCATGCCGACGAAGACGGGCAGCCGCACGTTGATCCCGGCCAGCATGGCCTCCAGCGCCCGCGCCTGCTGGAAGGTCAGGTCGTTGAGCGGGGAGCGCCCGCCCGGCATCCGCTCGTAGTGGCGCGCGACCTCCTCCAGGCGCGCCGGCGGGATGCGGCGCCCCCGGGCGACGTTGGCCAGGAAGGGCCGGATCTCCTCGGGCGCGGTGGGGCCGCCGAAGGCGACCAGGAGCACGGCGTCGATCTTCATGGCCGGGCGCTGGTCTCGTGGACGAAGTCCACGAGCGCCCGGACGTGCTCGACCGGCGTCTGCGGCAGCACGCCGTGGCCGAGGTTGAAGATGTGCCCGGGCCGCGCGCCGGCGCGGCGCAGGATGTCCCCGGCCCGCTCGCGGATCAGGGCCGGAGGGCCGAGGAGGACGGCCGGATCGAGGTTGCCCTGCACGGCCACGTCGGGGCCGAGGCGCGCCCACGCCTCGTCGAGGTCCACCCGCCAGTCGAGCCCGATGACGTCGCCGCCCGCCTCCCGCATGAGCGGCAGGAGCGCTGCGGTGCCGGTCCCGAAGTGGATCACCGGGACCTGGGGGGTCACGGCCTTGATCAGGACGCTGACGTGCGGGAGCACGAAGGCCCGGTAGTCGGCGGGGCTGAGCGCGCCCACCCAGGAGTCGAAGAGCTGGACGGCCGCCGCGCCGGCCGCGATCTGGCCGTTCAGGTACCGCGCCGTGGCGTCGGCCAGCAGCGTCATCAGGCGGTGCCAGGCGTCCGGCTCCTGGTACATGAACTGCTTCGTCCGCGCGTAGTCCCGCGACGCGCCGCCCTCCACCAGATAGGAGGCCACCGTGAAGGGCGCCCCCGCGAAGCCGATGAGGGGCACCCGGCCGCCCAGGGCGCGCGCCACCGTGCGGGCCGTCTCGAACACGAAGGGAACCGCGGCCTCCACGTCGATCGGCCCCAGCCGCGCCACATCGGCCGCCGTCCGCAGGGGCCGGTGGATGACGGGCCCCTCGCCGCGGGCGAACTCCAGCCCCACGCCGAGCGGCTCGACCAGCAGCAGGATGTCGGCGAAGAGGATGGCGGCGTCCACGCCCAGGCGCTCGACCGGCTGCAGCGTGACCTCGGCGGCCGCCTGCGGGTTCCGGCACAGCTCGAGGAAGCCGTGCCGGGCGCGGAGCGCGCGATACTCCGGGAGGAAACGGCCCGCCTGCCGCATCAGCCATACCGGGGTGTACGGCGTCGGCTCGCGGCGCGCGGCGGCGAGGAGCGGGGGGACCGCGGCGGGCACCATGACGAGCGTACCGGCTGGCCCCCCTGGAATCAAGGACGACCCCGGTTTATGATCGGCCCCCCATGCCACGCATCGCCGGCAAGCAGGCGTTCCTCGAGATCCTCAAGCAGGAAGGCGTCGCGGTCATCTTCGGCAACCCCGGCACCACCGAGCTGCCGCTCATGGACGCGCTCGTGCGCGAGCCCGCGCTGCGGTACGTGCTGGCGCTGCACGAGGGCGTGGCCGTCGCCATGGCCGACGGCTACGCCCAGGCCGGCCGGCGGCTGGCCGCCGTCAACGTGCACGTGGCCCCGGGGCTCGGCAACGCCATGGGCATGCTCTACGACGCGCGCAAGGCGGGATCGCCGCTGCTGCTCACGGCCGGGCAGCATCACCAGTCGTTCACCGCCACCGAGCCGATCCTGTGGGCCGAGCTGCCGCCCATCGCCGCCCCGCTCGTGAAGTGGTCGAGCGAGGTGCGGCGGCTCGAGGACCTGCCGCGCCTGGTGCGCCGGGCCACGAAGACGGCCCTGGCCCCGCCGACCGGCCCGGTGTTCCTGTCCCTGCCCGTGGACGTGCTGGAAGCCGAGCGGGACCTGGAGCTGGGCGGCCCCACGCGCGTGGCGCCGCAGATGACCGGCGACCGGGACGCGGTCGAGCAGGCCGCCGCGCTGCTGGCCCGCGCCGAGCGGCCGCTGATCGTGGCCGGCGACGCCGTGGCCCACGGCGACGCGCTGGCCGAGCTGGCGGAGCTGGCCGAGCTGCTGGGGGCGCCGGTGATGACCGAGGTGGTCGCCTCCACGTGCAACTTCCCGTTCGCCCACCCGCTCTACGCCGGGCCCCTGCCCCGGCTGAGCGGGCAGATCCGCGCGGTCCTCATGCGCCACGACGTGCTCTTCTCGGTCGGGGGCGATCTGTTCACGCTGTCGCTGCCCGACGAGCCGGAGGCGGTGCCGCCCGGGGTCACCATCGTGCACCTGGACACCGATCCGTGGGAGCTTGGCAAGAACTACGCGACCGCCGTCGCCATCCTGGGCCATCCCAAGCCGACGCTGCCGGCGCTGGCCGAGGCCGTGCGCCGGCGGACCTCGCCCTCCGGCCACCCCGAGGCTCCCCGCCGGCTGGAGGCGGCGCGGGCCGCCCACGAGCGGGCCCGGCAGGGCTTCGTGGAGCGGGCCCGCCAGGAGGCGGGGCGCGTCCCCATGTCGCCCCTGAGCCTGGTGCACGCCCTGGCCTCGGCGGCGCCGGCCAACGTGACGATCGTGGACGAGTCCATCTCGTCGGCCATGGGGGTCCGGCACCTGTTCCCCTGCGCCGACGCCCGGGCCTTCTTCGGCCTCCGCGGCGGCGGCATCGGCTGGGGCCTGCCGGCCGCGCTGGGCGTGAAGCTGGCGCTGCCCGACCGCCCGGTGGTGGCGCTGGTCGGCGACGGCAGCGCGATGTACACGAACCAGGCGCTCTGGACCGCGGCCCGCGAGGGGCTGGCCGTCGTCGTCGTGATCTTCAACAACGCCTCGTATCGCATCCTCAAGCAGCGCGTGCTGCTGCTCAAGGGATTCTCGGCCCAGGACGACCAGTACGTCGGCATGGACCTCGACCGTCCGGCCATCGACTGGCTGGCCCTGGCCCGCTCGCTCGGCGTGCCGGGCGAGCGGGTGGAGAAGACCGCCGACGTGGCCGGCGCCCTGGGGCGCGCGCTGGCCAGCGGCGGCCCCTATCTGCTCGACGCCCGCATCGACCCGACCTTCAAGTAGCCGGCTCGATCCAAGGAGGGAGCGTCATGAGGCCATTCCGGTTGCCGCGCTGGCGGTTCATGAACTGCTGTGGGCACGTCTGGGGCCACGACCGGGAGCCGGGAGCGTCCGTCCAAGATCGGAAGAGCA
>JBBIIW010000192.1:0-6192 GCA_037446305.1 Candidatus Rokuibacteriota bacterium | reverse complement strand
GGTCGGCAGCCGGGCGCCGGCCCAGGCGGCGAAGGCGGCGGCCTCGGCCCAGGACACCCCCACCACGGGCTGGGCGGGATCGTCGAAGCCGGGCTGGCCCCAGAACCGCGGCGGCGCGGCGCCGGTGGCCTGCAGGTAGGCGGCGAAGGCGGCGTTGGTGACCGGCGTGCGCGCGATGAGGAACGCGTCGACCCAGACGGTGTGCGGCGGCCGCTCGCCCGGCAGCCCGCCGTCCCAGCCCATCACGAACGGGCCGGCCGGCACCTCCACGAACTCCACGGTCCCGTATAATCGCACGGCATCACGGCAGCGAAAGGAGCCCGCATGAGAGTCGCCCCCGCGATGAGCCGCCTGGGAACGGAGTCGGCTTTCGAGGTCCTGGCCCGGGCCCGCGCGCTCGAGCGCCAGGGCCGCGAGATCATCCACCTCGAGATCGGCGAGCCGGACTTCGACACGCCGGCCCACATCAAGGAGGCGGCCAAGCAGGCGCTGGATGCGGGCGCCACGCACTACGGGCCCTCGGCCGGTCTGCCCGAGCTGCGGGAGGCCATCGCCAAGCACGTGAGCGAGACCCGCGGGGTGCCGGTGGCCCCCGACGAGGTCGTGGTCACGCCGGGGGCCAAGCCGATCATGTTCTTCACCATCCTGGCCCTGGTGGCGCCCGGCGACGAGGTCATCTACCCGAACCCGGGCTTTCCGATCTACGAGTCGGTGATCAACTTCGTCGGCGGCGTCCCGGTCCCGATCCCGCTCCGCGAGGAGACGGGCTTCGGCTTCGACCTCGAGCTGTTCGAGCGGAAGGTGTCGGACCGCACGCGCCTGATCATCATCAACTCGCCGCAGAACCCCACCGGCGGCGTCCTGGACCAGGACCAGATCCGGCGCATCGCCGCCCTGGCCGCCGCCCGCGGCATCCCGGTGCTGGCCGACGAGATCTACCGGCAGTTCCTGTACGAGGGCGAGTTCGTCTCGATCATGGCCCAGCCCGGCCTGCGGGAGCTGACGGTCCTGCTCGACGGCTTCTCGAAGTCCTACGCCATGACCGGCTGGCGGCTGGGGTACGGCGTCATGCCGGCGCCGCTGGCCGAGCACGTCACGCGGCTCATGGTCAACTCGGCGTCCTGCACGGCGACGTTCGTGCAGCTGGCGGGCCTGGCCGCGCTGCAGGGCGATCAGACGCCGGTGGCGCGGATGGTGGCCGAGTTCCGGCGGCGCCGCGACCTCATCGTGGCGGGCCTCAACCGCCTGCCGGGCGTGCGCTGTCCCCGGCCCCGCGGGGCGTTCTACGTGTTCCCCAACATCACCGCCACCCGCCGCTCGTCGGCGGAGGTCGCCGACCTCCTGCTCAACGAGGCGGGCGTGGCCGTGCTGTCGGGAGCGGCCTTCGGCCGGTTCGGCGAGGGGTACCTGCGGCTGTCGTACGCCAGCTCCGAGGCCAACCTGCGCGCCGCCCTGGAGCGGATGCGGCCCGTCTTCGAGCGGCTGGCGGGGTGAGCGGGGGTGGCCGCGGCGAAGATCCAGGGCGAGGGTGGAGCCGCGCCCACCCTGCTCGGGATCGCTCCGGTATAATGCGGGCATGAGCCTGCTCAACGCCCAGACCAGCGCCGAGATCCGGAAGCGATTCGAGGCGCTGCGCGATCCCGTCAAGCTGGTCGTCTTCTCCCAGTCGCTCACCGCGCCCGAGCTGTGCGCGCAGAACGAGCAGCTCATGCGCGACGTGGCCGCCCTGCACGAGGCCATCTCGGTGGAGGTCCTGAACCCGGCCATCGACCGCGAGCAGGCCGAGGCCTACGGGGTGACGGAGGTGCCGGCCACGGTCGTGCTCGGCCCGCGGGACTACGGCCTGCGCTTCCTGGGCGTGCCCTCGGGGTACGAGTTCGGGACCCTGATCGAGGCCATCGTGCTGGCCTCCACGGGCGAGACGGCCCTCAGCGAGGAGACGAAGAAGGCCCTGGCCGGGCTCACCGCCGCCGCCGACATCAAGGTCTTCTCGACTCCCACCTGACCCTACTGCCCCCGGGCCGTGCGCCTGGCGCAGCACCTGGCGGTGGCGTCGGACCGCATCCGCGCCACCGCGATCGACGCCACGGAGTTCCCCGAGCTGTCCCGCGCCTACCGCGTGATGGCCGTGCCCAAGGTGGTCATCAACGAGCGCGTGCAGTTCGAGGGCGCCCTGCCCGAGCGCGAGTTCGTGTCGGCGGTCCTGCAGGCCACGAGCGCCGCCTGACGCGCGCCCGCCCCGTCCTGCTCTTCGCCTACGGCACGCTCATGCGCGGGTTCCCGCTGCACCGGCTCCTGGCCGGCCGGGCGACGTTCCTGGGCCAGGGCAGCGTGCGGGGCCGGCTGCTGCACCTGGGCCGCTATCCGGGCCTGGTCGAGGGCGGGGGCCGCGTGCGCGGCGAGCTGTACCGCCTGGAGGCGCCGGAACTTCTGGCGGTGCTGGACCGCGAGGAGGGGTACAATTTCCTGCGCCGCCGCGCCGTCGTGACGCTCGCCGACGGCCGGCGGGTCCAGGCGTGGATCTATCGGTACCGCGGGCCTCGCGAGCGGGCGACGCCGGTCCCGGACGGCGATTGGAGGAGCGGATGGCGCTGACTGCCGCCGAGCTGATCAAGGCCGATCAGGAACACCTCATCCACCCGCTGCACCATCCCATCGACAACGCCGAGCCGATGATCTATGTCCGCGGGCGCGGCGCGACCATCAGCGACATCGGGGGCAAGGAGTACCTGGACGGCCTGAGCGGGCTCTGGAACGTCAACGTCGGCCACGGCCGCGCCGAGCTGGCGGAGGCGGCGGCGGCCCAGATGAGGGAGCTGGCCTACTTCTCGGGCTACGTCGGCTCCTCGAGCATCCCGGCCATCACGCTGGCCTCGCGCCTGGTCGAGCTGGCCGGCGACGTCCACGCGGTGTTCTTCACCACCGGCGGGGCCGAGGCCAACGAGTCGGCGTTCAAGACGGCGCGCTTCTACTGGAAGGCCCGGGGCAAGCCGGGCAAGGTGAAGGTCATCGCCCGGCATCACGCCTACCACGGCGTGACGTTGCAGGCCATGAGCGCCACCGGAATGGCGGCCTACTGGAAGATGTTCGAGCCGCGGGTGCCGGGCTTCGTGCACATCCAGACCTGCTATCCGTACCGCTTCCAGGGGGCGAGGCCGGGCGAGACCCCCGGCCAGGCGGCGGCGCGCGAGCTGGAGGAGGCGATCCTGAAGGAGGGGCCGGACACGGTCGCCGCCTTCATCGGCGAGCCCATCCACGGCGGCGGCGGCGTCATCTACCCGACCGACGACTACTGGCCGCTCGTGCGCGAGGTGTGCAGCCGCCACCAGGTGCTCCTCATCGCCGACGAGGTCATCACCGGCTTCTGCCGCACCGGCAAGTGGTTCGCCACCTCGCACTGGCGGATCCGGCCCGACATCCGCTCCTTCGCCAAGGGCGTGACCTCCGGGTACCTGCCGCTGGGCGGCATCATGGTCAGCCGCGAGATCAAGGACGCCATCGACTCGGTCAGCCCCGAGGACCGGTGGATGCACGCCTACACGTACTCCGGGCATCCGACCTGCTGCGCGGTGGCGCTCAAGAACCTGGAGATCATGGAGCGGGAGCGGCTGTGGGAGAACGCGACCGCCATGGGGCAGCGGCTGCACCAGGCCCTGCGCCAGGCCTTCGCCGACCACCCGCACGTGGGCGACATCCGGGGCGGCAAGGGGCTGCTGGCGGCCATCGAGCTGGTGGAGGACCGGGGCACGAAGGCCAACTTCGCGCCCGACCGCAAGGTGGCCCAGCGCGTCCAGGCCGAGATGGTCAAGCGCGGCGTGGTGTCGCGGACCCGCCCCTCGCCCGGCCCGCACCCGGCGCCCGGCGACAGCGTGCTCTTCGCGCCGCCGCTGGTCGTCACCGCGGCCGAGGTGGACCGTCTCGTCGAGGTCACTCGCGACGCCGTCAAGGCCGTGCTCGGAGCCTGAGCCCGGCGTGCGGCTGATCACCGCCCACCGGATCCTGATCGGGGCGGCGATCGCGTTCTTCCTCTTCTACGCCCTGTTCCAGGTGCGCCGCTGGCTCGGCCCCGGCGGCACACCGGCCCTGGCGCAGGCCGCGGTCTCGGTGGCCGTGGCGGTGGCGCTGGTCGCCTACTACCGTTCGCTCCGACGATGGGGACGGCGCTAGCGCCGGAGGGCCCGGCGGTCCTCGTCTACGACGGGGACTGCTCGATGTGCCGGGCCAGCGCGCTGTGGCTCCTCCGGCGCGCCCTGGCCGGCGGCGCCCGGAGCCTCGAGGTCCTGCCCTGCCGCTCACCGGCCCGCCGGCGCCGCTTCCCGCAGATCAGCGACGAGGCCTGCCTGTCCGCCATGCAGCTCGTGCTGCCCGACGGCCGCGTCCTGGCCGGCGCCGACGCCGTCCCCGACATCCTGCGCCGCATCCCGCGGTGGCGGTGGCTGGCCGGGCTCTTCGCCCTGCCGGGCGCCCGGCCGCTGGCCCGGCGCGTCTACCGGTGGATCGCCGACCACCGCATGGGCCTCAGCTGCCGGCTGCCCGGCGGTCACGGCCCGGCCTCGCCTCCCGGGGTGCCGGACGAATAGGCAACGGCCGGCGCCCCTGCCGACCACGGAGGCAGCCGGCCCGTCCCGCGCTCCGTAACTGTCCGCCGCCGCGCGCTCACCGCCGCGGCACGCCCGTTGCTGCTGTCGGCGCGCGGCGACAACGCCGTCGCCTCCGCGACCAATGACGCTCGCGATCCGGGCGCCATTGCTGCCCATCCCCGAGGAGGCGACGATGATCGAGATCGAGCGTGCGCTGCGACCCGGCCCTCGGCTGGCCGGGCTGGCCCTGGCCCTGCTGCTGGCGGTCGCCGGCCCCGGCGAGGCCGGAGCGCAGGGGCCGAATACCGGTCGCATCGGGCTGGCGGCCGGCATCGACGTGCCGACCGCGTACTTCTTCCGCGGCATCCTGCAGGAGGACCAGGACTACATCCTCCAGCCGTACGGCGAGCTGACGTTCCGGCTGGTCGAGCAGGCGGGGCCGGTCAGCAACGTCGGGTTCACGCTGGGCCTCTGGAACAGCCTGCACGGCGGCCCGACAGGCGTCGAGGGCCGCGACAGCGTGGATCCCCGGCTGTGGTACGAGGCGGACTTCTACGCCCGCCTGGGGGCGACCTTCGTCGAAGACGTCACCGGCTCGATCACCTACACGGCCTACATGAGCCCCAACGACCGCTTCGGCACCGTGGAGGAGGTGGCGCTGGGCCTCGTCTACAACGACGCCCGGCTCCTGGGGCGCTTCGCGCTCAACCCGAGCGCGGTCCTGGCCTTCGAGCTGGACGGCGAGGCCGACGGCGGGCGCCACCAGGGCGTCTACCTGCAGCTCGGCATCGCCCCCGCGGTGACCGTGTTCGAGAAGAGCCGGTGGCCGGTCACCCTCTCGCTGCCGCTCACGGTCGGTCTCAGCCTGGCGGACTACTACGAGTTCGGCACCGGCGACGACGACACGTTCGGCTACTTCAGCGGCGGGCTGGCGGCGGCGGTCCCGCTCGCCTTCGTCCCCCCCGGCTTCGGCGCCTGGCAGCTCAAGGGCAGCGTGTCCGTGCTGACGCTCGGCGACAACCTGAAAGCCGTCAACAACGGCGACCGGACGGAGGTCGTCGGCTCCCTGGGTCTCGGCCTGTCCTACTGATGGCCGCCTCGCCGTCCCGAGCCGGCGTGGGGCGTGGCCCCGGAGGGGTCCGGGCGGGCCGGGGTCCACCCTGCGCGGCGCCCGGGTACAATAGCGCTCGCATGTCCGACCGTCCGCTCCGGGTCCTTCTGGCCAAGGTCGGCCTCGACGGCCACGACCGGGGGGTGAAGGTCGTCGCCCGCGCCCTTCGCGACGGGGGAATGGACGTGATCTATACGGGGCTGCACCGCACGCCCGAGGAGGTGGTGGCGGCCGCCGTCCAGGAGGACGTGGACGTCCTCGGCATCAGCCTCCTCTCCGGCGCCCACCTGACGCTGGTGCCCCGCGTCCTCGACCTGCTCCGCCAGCACCAGGCGGAGGATCTGCCGGTCGTGGTGGGCGGCGTCATCCCCGACGAGGACGTGGAGTCGCTGAAGGCGGCCGGCGCCGCCGACGTGGTCCTGCAGGACACGCCGCCCGACGAGGTCGTGCGCCGGGTGCGCGCCGCCGCCCGGCGAGCCGCGCCATGAGCGCCGCCGCGCT
>JBBIIW010000191.1:0-6228 GCA_037446305.1 Candidatus Rokuibacteriota bacterium | reverse complement strand
CTGGCCCAGGCGCTGGGCGCCCCGGAGCTGGCGGCCGACCCTCGCTTCAAGGACAACCCGGGCCGCGTCCGCCACCGCCCGGCGCTGGTGGAGGCCATCAGCGCGCGCACGCGCCCGCTGTCCACCACCGCCCTGCTGGAGACGCTGCGGCGTCACGGCCTGCCGGGCGCGCCGATCAACACCATCGACCGCGCCCTGGCCGAGCCCCAGACGCGCGAGAGCGGGCTGCTGCTCCGGGCGCCGCACCCGCGCCTGCCCGACTTCACGTGCATCGGGCTGCCCATCGAGTGGGACCGCCGCCGGCCCGAGGTGCGCCGGGTGCCGCCCCGGCTGGGCGAGCACAGCGAGGACGTGCTGACCTGGCTCGGCTACACGCGCGACGACGTGCGGGGGCTGCGGGCCGAGGGGGTGCTGGGCTGAGCTACCGTCACCTGCTCCTCGAGCGCTCGCCGGACGGCCACCTGGTCACGGTCGTGCTGAACCGACCCGAGCAGATGAACGCCATGAACACGGCCATGGGCGAGGACCTGCTGGCCTGCTTCGACGCGCTCCACCGCGATCCCGACGCCCGGGCGGTGGTCCTGACCGGCGCCGGCGACCGCGCCTTCTGCGCGGGAGGCGACCTCAAGGAGCGCCACGCGATGACGGACGAGGCCTGGCGGGCCCAGCACGTCATCTTCGAGCAGGCGGCCTTCCGCATCCTGCGCTGTCCGGTGCCCGTCATCGCCGCCGTGGAGGGCTTCGCCCTGGCCGGCGGCTGCGAGCTGGCCGTGCTGAGCGACTTCATCGTGGCCGGCGAGACGGCCGTGTTCGGGGTGCCGGAGACGACCATCGGCATCTTCCCCGGCATCGGGGGCACCCAGCTGCTGCCCCGCATCCTGGGCGCCCCGCTGGCCAAGGAGCTGATCTTCACCGGGCGGCGGATGACCGCCCAGGAGGCCAAGGCGGCCGGGATGGTCAACCACGTGGTCCCCCGCGGCCAGGCCCGGGCCCGGGCCGCCGAGATCGCCGCCGCCATCGCCGCCAACGCGCCCATCGCCGTCCGCCAGGCCAAGAAGGCCATCATGTACGGACTGGAGACGGACCTGGACACGGCGATGGTCCTGGCCATCGAGGCCTACAACGCGACCGTCGTGACCGAGGACCGGCTGGAGGGCGTGCGGGCCTTCAACGAGAAGCGCCGCCCGGTCTTCAAAGGACGCTGAGCCATGGCCGCCATCACCCTGACCCTGACCGCCGAGCAGCGCGCCCTGCGCGACGGGGTGGCCGAGATCTGCAAGCGCTACCCCGGCGAGTACTGGCGGGCCCTGGACGCCCGCCGGGAGTACCCGGAGGCGTTCGTCAACGACCTGACCAAGGCCGGCTACCTGGCCGCGCTCATCCCGGAGGCCTACGGCGGGGCCGGCCTGGGCGTGACCGAGGGGGCGCTCATCCTGCAGACGATCCACGAGCACGGCGGCAACGCGGCCGCCTGCCACGCCCAGATGTACATCATGGGCACCCTGCTCCGGCACGGCTCGGAGGAGCAGAAGCGCCGCTACCTGCCCCGCATCGCCAGCGGCGAGCTGCGGCTGCAGGCCTTCGGCGTCACCGAGCCCGACGCCGGCTCGGACACCACGCGGCTCGGCACGACCGCGGTCCGCCGGGGCGACCGCTACGTGGTCAACGGCCGCAAGATCTTCATCTCGCGGGTGCTGCAGTCCGACCTCATGCTGCTGCTGGCCCGCACCACGCCGCTCGAGCAGGTGCGCCGGCGCACGGAGGGCCTGTCGGTCTTTCTCGTCGACATCCGGGGGCTCAAGGGCCTCGAGGTGCGCCCGCTCCGGATGATGATGAACCACTCGACCAACGCCCTCTTCTTCGACGACGTGGAGATCCCGGCCGACAGCCTGATCGGCGAGGAGGGCAAGGGCTTCGCCTACATCCTGGACGGCATGAACGCCGAGCGCATCCTGGTGGCCTCGGAGTCCATCGGCGACGGCCGGTGGTTCGTCCAGAAGGCCGTGGCCTACGCGGGCCAGCGGGTGATCTTCGGCAAGCCCATCGGCGCCAACCAGGGCGTGCAGTTCCCGATCGCCCGCGCCCACATGGCGGTGGAGGCGGCCGCCCTCATGCGCGACCGGGCGGCGGCGCTGTTCGATGCCGGCGAGCCGTGCGGCTTCGAGGCCAACGCCGCCAAGTACCTGGCCGCCGAGGCGGCCTGGGAGGCCGGCAACGCCTGCCTCGACTGCCACGGCGGCTACGGCTACGCCGAGGAGTACGACGTCGAGCGCAAGTTCCGCGAGTGCCGCCTCTACAAGACCGCCCCCGTCAACAACAACCTGGTCCTGGCCTACGTGGGCGAGCACGTCCTGGGCATGCCGCGCTCGTACTGACTCGCCCCCTCACACCTGGCCGACCCACGAGCGGTCGGCCACCTCCGCCCAGCGGGCCCGGATGGCGGCGTACTGGGCCTCGGGCAGCGGGCCCTGGGCGGCCAGGCGGGCGTTCTCCTCGAAGCGCCCCGGGCGCGCCGTCCCCACGATCGCGACGTGCACGCCCGGTACGCTGAGGGTGAAGCGCAGGGCCCGGGCCACGCCGTCGGGACCGTCGAGGAACCCGTAGTCGAGCGCCCGGAGCCGCCGCCAGTACTCGTGCTCGTAGGCGTCGGCCGGCGGCCGGCGCCGGGCCAGCCAGGCGGCGTTGGCGAGCGGCCGCTTGGCGATGACGCCCATGTCCCGCGCCCGCGCCAGCGGGATGGTCAGCTCGATCGCCTCCTGGTCGGCGAGGCTGACCGATGTCTGCAGCGTGTCGAAGGCCCCGCACGCCACGGCGAAGCGGGCGGCCGCCCCGTCACCGCTGTAGCCGATGAACCGGGTCAGGCCCCGCTGCCGGGCCCTCTGCAGGGCGGTGATCGCGTCCCCCCGTCGCAGGACGGCCTCCGAGCAGGAGTGGAGCTGCACCAGGTCCACGGCGTCGGTGCGCAGGCGCCGCAGGCTCCGCTCGATGCTGGCCAGGATCGAGGCCGGGCGCCAGTCGCCCCGCCCCCAGCCCCGCGGGTGCCCGCACTTGGTGAAGAGGTGGCAGCGCCGCCGGAGCCCGGCCAGGGCCTGCCCGATCAGCTCCTCGCTCCGCTCGTAGCACTCGGCCGTGTCCACGACGTCGAGGCCGGCGTCCAGCGCCCGGGCGAGCAGCCCGGTCACCGTCGCCACCGAGGCCCGCTGGTAGCCGATCTCCGAGCCGCCCAGCCCCAGCACGCTCACCTCCAGGCCCGTCCGGCCCAGCCGCCGCCGCTCCATGGCCGCCGATCATCGCACAGGGCCGGCCCCGGCGCCCGGCCGCGCCAGCGTGCTACAGTCTGACGGCGAAAGGAGCGAGGCGACCATGACGCTGCCGGAGCGCGTGACGATCACCGAGGTGGGGCCCCGGGACGGCTTCCAGATCGAGCCGGCCTGGATCCCCACCGATCACAAGGTGGAGGTCGTGGACCTCCTGAGCGAGGCGGGGCTGCCCCGGATCGAGGTGACCTCCTTCGTCCACCCCAAGGCGGTCCCCCAGCTGCGCGATGCCGAGGCGGTGATGGCCCGCATCCGCCGCCGGCCCGGCACCCGCTACGCCGCCCTGGTGCCCAACGACAAGGGCGCCGTGCGGGCCGTGGACGCCGGCGTGGACGAGATCCACACCGTCGTCTCCGCCAGCGAGAGCCACAACCTGGCCAACGTCAACATGACGGTCGCGGAGTCCCTCGAAAAGCTCCGCGCCGTCATGCAGGTGGCCGAGCGGGCCCGGGTGCCCGTCGGCTGCGGCATCTCCACGTCCTTCGGCTGCCCCTTCGAGGGCGAGGTGCCGCTCGAGCGGCTGGAGAGCGTCGTGCGCCGGCTGGTGGACCTCGGGGCCAGGGCCATCGGCCTGGCCGACACGACGGGGATGGCCAATCCCCGGCAGGTCCAGCGGACGCTCGAGCACCTGCTGCCGCGGTTCCCCGGCATCGAGTGGACGCTGCACACCCACGACACGCGGGCCATGGCCATCCCCAACATCCTGGCCGCCATGGAGTGCGGGGTGACCCACTTCGACGCCTCCATCGGGGGGCTGGGAGGCTGCCCCTTCGCCCCGGGCGCCAGCGGGAACGTCTGCACCGAGGACCTCGTGCACTGCCTGCACGCCATGGGCGTGGAGACCGGGATCGACCTGGACCGGCTGCTCGCCGTCTCGCGGCGCGTGCAGGAGATCGTGGGGCGCGCGCTGCCCGGCCAGATCGTGAAGGCGGGGCCGTGGCACCGTCGCTACCCGCTGCCCGACGCCGTGGCCGCCCGCCTGGCCCGGGCCGGCTGACGTGGCGCTGACCAGGCGGGCCCGGCGCATGCTGGCGCTGATGGACCGGGCCGTCACGCTCTGGCGCATCCCGGTCATCGGCCGGGCCAAGGCCCGGCTGGTCCGCCGGCTGGTGGAGCGCCACCGGCCCCTCCGGGCCCTGGAGCTGGGCTCGCTGCTCGGCTACTCGGCCATCGTCATCGCCGCCGCGATGCCGCCGCGAGGCCGGCTGGTCTGCGTCGAGGTCAACCCCTACCTGGCCAGGCTCGTGGAGAGCAACGTCGAGACGGCCGGGCTCGGGCGGAAGGTGAAGGTGGTCGTCGGCGAGGCCCTGCGCGCCATCCCCCTGCTGCCCGGGCGCTTCGACTTCGTCCTGATCGACGCCGTCAAAGAGGACTACCTGGACTACCTGCGGCAGCTGGAGCCCAAGCTCCTGCCCGGCGCCGTCATCGTCGCCGACAACACGCGCGTCTTCCGCCGCGACGTCAAACCCTACCTCGACTACGTGCGCGACCCGAACGGCCGCTACGCCTCCCGCGAGCACGACTTCGGCCACGACGCCATGGAGGTCTCGATCCTCCGCCGGTAGCCCTCCCCTTGACGGCCCCACCCGGCGGGCGTATCTGTACCGGACCCAGCCGAGCCCTCGGGGAAGGGAGGTGAGCCGAGCCAGACGACCCCACGCTGCACATCCCGGCAACCGCACCGGAGGGATGACCCATGAAGACCATGCGCGGATCGGTCCCGGCCCTGCTCGCGCTCTCCGTGGCCCTGCTGCTGCTCGCCGCCGCCATCCTCCGGCCCCCCGCCGGAGCCCAGCAGCCCATCGTGTGGAAGGTGCAGACCGCCTGGCCGGCCGGCAACCTGCTGCACGTGTCGGCCGTGGAGCTGGGCAAGATGATCGAGGAGATGTCCGGCGGGCGGCTCCGCTGGGAGATGAGCGCCGCCGGCACCATCGTGGGCTCGTTCGAGGTCCTGGACGCCGTCAACCGCGGCCTCATCGACGCCAGCCACGCCTGGCCCGGGTACTGGGCGGGCAAGAACTCGGCCGCCGGGCTGTTCGCGCCGGGCCCGGGCGGCCCGTTCGGGATGGACCGGGAGGAGTACCTGTCCTGGCTCTACGCCGGCGGCGGCCTCGAGCTGTACAACGAGTTCCTCCAGAAAGAGCTCAAGATGAACGTGGTGGTGCCCGCCTTCACCACCAGCCTGCCCTACTGGGAGCCGCTCGGCTGGGTGCGCAGGCCCTTCAACACCCTGGACGAGCTGCGCAAGCTCAAGTTCCGGACCTCGGGGCTGGGCCTGGAGATGATGCGCACGATGGGCGTGACCGTGGTCACGCTGCCGGGCGGCGAGGTGATCCCGGCGCTCGAGCGCGGGGCCGTGGACGGCGCCGAGTGGGCGATCCCCAGCCACGACATCCTGATGGGCTTCCACAACGTCGCGAAGTACTACTACATGCCGGACCTCCGGCAGCCGGCCTCGTACCAGGAGATCCTCGTCAACAAGCGGAAGTGGGAGCAGCTGCCGGCCGACCTGAAGGCGATCGTGAAGTGGGGCTCGCTGGCCGAGATCACCCGGATGACCGCCCACAGCGTCGAGCTGGAGAGCCGGGCGGTGGAAGAGCTGGAGAAGAAGCACGGCGTGCAGATCCGGCGGACGCCGCCCGAGGTCATCCGGGCCCAGCTGGAGGCGATCGACAAGGTCTACGAGGCCGAGGCGCAGAAGAATCCGTTCTTCGCCAGGGTGCTCCGGTCCCAGCGGGAGTTCGCCCAGCGGGCCGTGCCCCACGCGCAGCGCATCCGACCGCCGATCGAGATGGTCGTGCAGCACTACTGGAGCAAGTAGGCGCCGCCGGGCCGGGGGCCCGCGGCCCGGCGGGCCCCCGGCCGCCCCGCGCGTCACTCCCCCCGCAGGACGGGCAGCGGCTTCCGGCCC
>JBBIIW010000190.1:0-6232 GCA_037446305.1 Candidatus Rokuibacteriota bacterium | reverse complement strand
CCCGGCGCCGGCGGGCGCGCCCGTGAATCCCGGCGTCCCTCCCGGCGTCTAACCGGCGATCGGGGTGGGTGTGTGAGCGACGCCCCGTGGACACCGACGATCTGGTCCTGGTCGAACGGTCCCGGAACGGTGACCTGGCCGCCTTCGAGCAGCTGGTCGAGAAATACCGCGAGCGGGTCTGGCGGCTGGCCTTCCACTACCTCCGCGACCGGGACGAGGCCTGGGACGTGGCCCAGGAGGCCTTCGTGCGAGCCTGGCAGGCCCTGCCGGCCTTCCGGGGACAGTCCGCGTTCTACACCTGGCTGTTCCGCATCGCCATGAACGTGGCCACGGACCGCGCGCGCCAGCGGGCCGCCCGCACCCGCGCCTTCGGCGCCGAGGCGGTGCCGGAGGAGGAATGGGAGCGGACGCTGGTGGATCAGAGCGACGGGCCCGAGGCGGCCGCCGTGCGCGCCGAGCAGCGGGCGCGCATCCAGCGGGGGCTCGAGGCGTTGTCCGAGCATCACCGCGCGATTATCATGTTGAGCGACCTGCAGGGGCTCTCGTACCGGGAGATCGCCGAGGTGCTCGACATCCCCATGGGCACGGTCATGTCGCGGCTGCACAACGCCCGGAAGCGCCTGCGCGAGATCCTGGGGCCCCTGGGGCTGCTCGTGCTCGCGGTCCTGATCGCGCTGGGGCCGGTCCCGCTCGCCGCCCAGGAGACCGTCCGCTTCGGCGCCCGCGTGCTGCTGGCCTCCGACGCGCCGCCGCCGCCCGGGACGCCCCGCAACCCGCCCGGCCCGGACGAGCGCCTGGAGCGGTTCCTGCCCCGGCTGCGGCAGCTGTTCCGCTACCGGGAGTACACCTCGCTGGAGCGCTACCGGGCGGAGGTGCCGGTCGGCGCCACCCAGCGCTGGGCCGTCCCCGGCGGCCGGGAGCTCGAGGTGACCCCGGAGCGCGTGACCGGCGACACGGTGCGGCTCCGCGTCCGGCTGCTCCGCGGCGGCATGACCGAGCTCGACGCCAGCATCAAGGCGGCCGCCGGCAACCCCGCCGTCATCGGCGGCCCGCGGTTCGACGCCGGGGTGCTGATCATCGTCGTCTGGGCTCATACCTCCTCGCACCCCGGCGGACCGACGCGGTGACCGGCGAGTCGCGCTATCACCGCGAGCGCGCCCGGATCGAGCAGGGGCACGTCAAGTACCGGGACAAGCTCAAGGCCGAGGGCAAGCTGTTCGTCCGGGAGCGGCTGCAGCGGCTCCTGGACCCCGGCGCCCCGTTCGAGGAGGACTGGCTCTTCGCGCGCTCGGAGGAGCCCGAGACGCCGGCCGACGGCGTCGTCACCGGGGTGGGGCAGGTGAACGGCCGCCCGGTGTGCGTGATGGCCAACGACTACACGGTGAAGGCCGGCTCCTGGGGCGAGAAGACCGTGCAGAAGATCGTGCGCATCCAGGAGAAGGCGGCCCGCCTGCAGATCCCCCTCCTCTACCTGGTGGATGCCGCCGGCGGCCGCATCTCGGAGCAGATCCGCATCTTCCCCGGGCGCTTCCACGCCGGCCGGATCTTCTACAACGAGGTGCAGCTGTCGGGGGTGGTGCCGCAGGTCTGCGTGCTCTTCGGTCCCTCGCCCGCCGGCTCGGCGTACCTGCCGGCTCTCACCGACGTCGTCATCATGGTGGACGGCAAGGCCTCGCTGTACGTGGGCAGCCCCCGCATGGTCGAGATGGCCATCGGCGAGAAGACGACGCTGGAGGAGCTGGGCGGCGCCCGGATGCACTGCACGGTCTCGGGCTGCGGCGACGTCCTGGCCGCCTCCGACGAGGAGGCCATCGCGCTCTGCCGGCAGTACCTCGCCTACATGCCCCAGAACTGGCGGCAGCGGCCGGCGGCCGCCCCGCCGGCGGCGCCGGTCCCGGGGCGCTCCATCGAGGAGATCGTTCCCTACGATCAGCGCAAGTACTTCGACATGTACGAGGTCATCGACCGGGTGATCGACGCCGGCTCCTGGTTCGAGATCAAGCGGCTGTTCGCGGCCGAGATCATCACCGGCTTCGCCCGCATCGCCGGCCGCCCGGTGGGCATCGTGGCCAACCAGCCCAAGGTCAAGGGCGGCGTCCTGTTCGTGGACTCCTCCGACAAGGCGGCCCGCTTCATCTGGCTGTGCAACGCGTTCAACGTGCCGCTGGTGTACCTGGCCGACGTGGCCGGCTTCATGGTCGGCAGCAAGGTGGAGCGGGAAGGCATCATCCGCCACGGGGCCAAGATGATCTTCGCCACCTCGCAGGCCACGGTGCCCAAGATCTCGGTGGTCGTGCGCAAGTGCTACGGCGCCGGCCTCTACGCGATGTGCGGGCCGGCCTTCGAGCCGGACGCCGCCCTCAGCCTGCCCCAGGGCCAGGTGGCCATCATGGGACCGGAGCCGGCGGTCAACGCCGTCTACTACAACAAGATCATGGAGCTGCCCGAGGCGGAGCGGGCCGCCTTCGTCCGGCAGAAGCGCGAGGAGTATGCGCGCGACGTGGACATCTACAAGCTGGCGTCCGAGATGCTGGTGGACGACATCGTCCCCGGCTCGGCGCTCCGCGAGGAGCTGATCAAGCGCCTGACCTACGCGGAGACGAAGTGCCACGAGTTTCCACCGCGGCGCAACGGCGTCTATCCGGTGTAGCGGCGGTGGCAGCGTCCTTGCACGACCTGGGGGCATGGCCCGAGGCGGGTACTACTCGGTAGATTCGCTCGGCGGCGTCCACGTCCTCCTGGTCGGGCGCGACCAGGAGGGGCGCGAGCTCGTCGCCGCTATCCTCCGCTACTGCGGCGCCCTCGTCACCGCGGTGCCCACCGCCGGCGAGGCGCTGGACGTGATGCGCCTCATCAAGGCCAATGTGCTCATCGTCGAGGTCTCGCCGGACGACGACGGGACGGATCTGCTGCGCCGGGTGCGGGGGCTGAAGCCCGAGAACGGCGGCATGATCCCCGCCATCGCCGTGGTCGGGGGGCCGGATCGGCCCGAGAGCGCCGAGCCGATCCGGGCGGCCGGGTTTGCCGCCGTGCTGGCCATGCCGCTCGACCCGTGGGAGCTGTGCCGGCTCATCTCCACGGTCGTCACGAGCGCGTGAGGGGGGTGCGGGGCGGGCGGACGCCGGCCGCGAGGGCCGGGGGATGACGGATGGTGTCGCGCTTGTGGCAACGCGGTTGCATGGATCGGGGGCTCGCCATGGGGCGGCGTGATCAACTGCCGAGCGATGCGCTGGTGGGCATCCACGTGCTGGTGGTGGACGATGATCAGGATTCCCGCCATCTCCTCACGATGGTGCTGGAGTACTGCGGGGCGCTGGTCACCACGGTGTCGTCGGCTCGCGACGCGCTGCGCATCCTGGCCCGGGTGACGCCCGACGTCCTCCTCACCGACATCGCGATGCCGCAGGAGGACGGGTACTGGCTCATCGAGCGGCTCCGCCAGCAGGCCGGCGGCGAGAGCCGGGTGCCCGCGATCGCCATCACCGCCCACGGCGAGGAGCACGGCCCGCACCGCACCCTGGCCGCCGGGTTCCAGGCCCACCTCGAGAAGCCGATCGACCCCCTGGGAGCTGTGCCACGCCGTGGCCAGCGTCGTGCGGCGCTGAGGGGGCCCGGAGGGGGGTCTGCGACAGACCCCCTCCAGACCTCGCGGGGGCTCGACGCGTGGCGGTCAGGGCATTGATCATGTTGGAGGGGGTCTGCGACAGACCCCCTCCAGACCTCGCGAGGGCTCGACGCGTGGCGGTCAGGGCATTGATCATGTTGGAGGGGGTCTGCGACAGACCCCCTCCAAACCTCCCCTGGCGCTATGCGGCGAGGCGGCGCTGGGTGGTCGACAGCGCCTGCGCGATCGGCCCGGGCAGGCGCGGGCCGAACTGCTGGTAGAACTCCGCCAGGTCGTCCAGCGCGGCCCGCCACTCCCCGGCATCCACGCGCAGGGCGTCCTCCAGCCTCGCCGCCGGCAGGTCGAGGCCGGTGAGATCGAGGCTGCCCGGCGCGGGGACAAGGCCGATCGGGGTTTCTGCCCCGCGCGCGGTCCCCCGGATCCGCTCGACCATCCACCGCAGCACCCGCATGTTGTCGCCGTAACCGGGCCACAGGAACCTGCCGTCGCCGTCCCGCCGGAACCAGTTGACCCGGAAGATGCGGGGGGGCCGGGCCAGGCGGGAGCCGATGGCCAGCCAGTGGGCGAAGTAGTCGGCCATGTTGTACCCGCAGAAGGGGATCATGGCCATCGGGTCGCGGCGGACGACGCCCACCTGGCCGGTGATGGCCGCTGTCGTCTCGGTGCTCATGGCCGAGCCCAGGAACACGCCGTGCGTCCAGTCGAAGGCCTCGAAGACGAGCGGGATCACGGCGGACCGCCGCGAGCCGAAGATCAGGCCCGAGATCGGCACCCCTTGCGGATCTTCCCAGTTGGGCGCGATGGACGGACATTGCGAGGCCGGGACCGTGAAGCGCGAGTTCGGGTGGGCGGCCGGTCCCTGGCCCGGACGCCACGGGCGGCCCTGCCAGTCCACCAGCCCGGCCGGCGGCTCGGGCGTGAGGCCTTCCCACCACGGCTCGCCCCCGGGGGTGAGAGCGACGTTGGTGAAGATGGTGTTGGACCGGACCATCCGGGTGGCGTTGGGGTTGGTCTTCGGGCTGGTGTTCGGCGCGACGCCGAAGAAGCCCCGCTCGGGATTGATCGCCCGCAGCTGACCCTGCTGGTCGACCCACATCCAGGCGATGTCGTCCCCGACCGTCCACGCCCGCCAGCCGGGCAGCGAGGAGACGACCATGGCCAGGTTCGTCTTGCCGGAGGCGCTCGGCATGGCCGCCGCCAGGTAGGTCACGCGGCCCTCCGGGTCCTCGACGCCGATGATCAGCATGTGCTCGGCCAGCCAGCCCTCCTGCCGGGCCTGCCAGGACGCGATGCGCAGGGCGTGGCACTTCTTGCCCAGCAGGGCGTTGCCTCCGTAGCCCGACCCCACGCTCCAGATGAGCTTCTCCTCGGGGAAGTGCAGGATCAGGCGCCGGTCGGGCGAGAGGTCGCCCAGCGAGTGCAGCCCGGCCACGAAGTCGTCGTCGCTGCGCATGTGCTGGATGGCCACCTGGCCGACGCGGGTCATGATGTGCATGCTGGCCGTCACGTACGCGCTGTCGGTGACCATCACGCCGGCCCGGCTCATGGGGGAGCCGGGCGGGCCCATGAGGTACGGGATGACGTGCATCGTGCGGCCGCGCATGGCGCCGTCCAGGTACTGGCGCGCCCGGGCCTTGGCCTCCGCCGGCGCCATCCAGTTGTTGGTGGGGCCGGCGCCGTCCCGGTCGGGCGTGCAGATGAAGGTCAGCTGCTCGGTCCGGGCCACGTCCTGGGGGTGGCTCCGGTGGAGATAGCAGCTGGGGTAGGTGCGGGCATCGAGGGGCAGCAGGGTGCCGTCCTGCAGCATGCGCTCGATCAGCCCGTCGTACTCCGCCTTCGACCCGTCGGCCCAGACGACCCGGGCAGGCCGGGTCAGGCCGGCCGCCTCCTCGACCCACTTCTCGACCACGCTGGTCACGCTCATGAGCGAGCCCTCGCCGTGTTGGAGGTGAGGTATCGACGACGGGCGGCCGGGCGCCGGGGGGCGCCCTCGAGGCTAGCCTGCGCCCGCCAGCCCCGGTCGTCAAGTGTGACGTGCTAGCATCGCGGCGTGCGAGGTTTGGTGGCGGCTGCCCGCTATCTCACCGTCATCCCCCTCGGGCGCCGCCGGGCGCAGGATATCCCGCCGGGTCCGGCGGCCGCATGGTTTCCGGTGGTGGGCGGCCTGATCGGGGTGGGCCTCGCGATGGTGGACCGGGCGGCCGGCTCGCTGTTCCCGCCGCTGCTGGCGGCCCTGCTCACGGTCACCGTCTGGAAGCTCGTCACCGGCGGCCTCCACCTGGACGGTCTCGCCGACTGCCTGGACGGTCTGGGCGGGCGCGACGCCGCGCACCGGCTGGCCATCATGCGCGACAGCCGCATCGGCGTCTTCGGCGCCCTGGGCCTCATCCTGTTCCTGTTCCTGGAGATCGCGGCGCTGGCCGAGCTGCCGCCCGCGGCGCGGGCGCCGGCGCTGCTGCTCGCCCCGGCCTCGGCCCGGGCTCTGCCCGGGCTGCTGGCCCTGCTGTTCCCGGCCGCGCGGCACGACGGCCAGGGGGCGGGCTTCGTGACGACCGTCACGCGGCGCGCGGTCGCCGTCTCCTGCGGGCTGGTCGTCGCCCTGGCCGG
>JBBIIW010000189.1:0-6255 GCA_037446305.1 Candidatus Rokuibacteriota bacterium | reverse complement strand
CCGGCCGGCGGCGCGGCTGAGGACGACCTGGACGGGCGCCCGGCTCTCGCCCGCCAGCACCTGCTCCGCGAGCGCCAGCAGGTGGGACGCGGCCCAGCGGTGCTCGGGCGCCAGCGCCATCTGCACACGCCAGGCTCGCCACCGGCGCGTGACGAGCGGAGCGACGATGGCGCCCAGCTCGCGGTGCACGGCATCGGTCAGCCTGATCTGCACGGCCACGCGGCGGGCGCGCCGGCGCCCGAGCGCCTCGGTGGCGACCAGGAGCGCGCTCACGGCGAGGATCGGCAGCCCCACCACCATCAGCACGGCCAGCACCGTCAGCATGCCGTCCTCCCCGCCGGGTGCTCCGGCACGAGCCGGACGGCCCGACCGCGCCGCGCGCGGCTGCCGGCGCGCAGGCGCTCCACCAGTGCCGCCGCCGCCGTCACCCCGAGTGCGCTGACGGCGGTGACGAGCAGCAGTCCTGCCAGGGCGATGAGCCGGATCTCGATCATGTCCGCCTCCTTCACCGAGTACGACACCGCAGGCCGGCGGACGTGAAGCGGGACGATCAGCGCGGGAGCGGATGCAGGTCGGGGCGGCAGGTCGTGCAGGGGCGGAGCCCGGCCGCCTCGGCGCGGGCGCGGGAGGCGTAGAGCGTCAGCCGCGCCAGCGTGAGCGGGATGACCGAGGGGCACGTGGGGATGCAGTACTCGGGATCGTCGGCGGTTCGCACGTACATGGCGTCGGGGACGACGCGCGGCTCGCCGTCCTGCCGCCGGATGGGCACGCCTTCCAGGACCAGCAGCCGCTGCTTCAGCGTCAGGCGATCGCCGGCGTAGCCGACGAGCGCGCCGGCCGATCCCACGATCCGGTGACAGGGGACGGCGATCGGCACGGGGTTCCAGCGCAGGGCCTGGGCCACCGCGCGCACGGCACCCGGCTTGCCCACCTCGGCCGCGATACGGGCATAGGACGTCACCGCCCCGTAGGGCAGGCTCGCCGTCGCTTCCAGGACCGCGCGCTGGAACCCGCTGGCCAGGCGCAGGTCCAGCGGCCAGGCCAGCGCGGTGCGCCGCCCGGCCAGGTAGGCCACCAGCTCCCGGTAGAGCGCCTCCAGGTCCGCGCCGTCCCGCACCGGCTCGATCCCCGACAGCCGCTGCAGCCGCCCGGGCGCGCTCCCGCGGCGCAGGTATTCCACGAGCACGACCCCTTGCTCCGAGCGGGCGATGAGGATCCGGCCCAGCGGCGACGGGAAGATCCGGTAGGCGACCAGGCGGCGCCGGAGCTCGGCCAGGCGGGCGTCGAGCGCGCGCGAGAAGGCGGCCATCGCGTCGGCGGGGACCGGGGCCCGGCGGAGCCCGTCGGCCAGGCGGTCGATGGTCCGGTACCGGTCCAGATCCTCGCGGCACGGTCCGCAGCGCTCCACGTGCTCGCCGACCCGCCGGGCGGCGGGCGCGCTCGCCTCGCCGAGGGCGGCGGCGATCAGGTCCGGCTCGACCGCGCGGCACGAGGAGGGACGCGGCATCAGCCCAGCTCCCGGCGCGGCAGCGGGTAGCCGTTCAGGTGGACGCGGAGCTTCCGGAGGGCCTGGAACACGTTGGCACGGGCGCTCTCGGGCGAGCAGGCCAGGCTCCGCGCCACCTCCTCGTAGGGGAGGTCGTGCAGCTTCCTGAGCACGAAGGCTGTCCGTTGCTTCATCGGCAGCGTGGCGATCGCGCGCTCCAGCAGGCGGCGCGCCTCCCGGGCGCCCGCCTCGTCTTCCGGGCTGTCCGCGCTGCGCCGTGCCTCGCGCTGCTCGACCGCGCGGTGGGCCGCCCGCCGCCGCCGCTCCTGCCGGAGCTGGTTCCGGGTCAGGTTCGTCGCGATGGCGAACAGCCAGGCCCGGACGTTGGCGTCCGCCGGGAGCGCCGGGAACGCCCGGTACGCGCGCAGGAACGTCTCCTGCGCCAGATCCTCGGCCTCGGCGGGCCGGGCCGCGAGGCGACGCAGGTAGCGGTAGATCTGGTCGCGATACGGGCCGGCGACCGCCTCGAACGACTCCACGCCAGTGCCGCTCCTGCCCTTTGAGACACCGGATGGGGCGGGGTGTGAAACGGGCGGGCCTCCGGCCCGGGCGCCGGCGGCCCACGACCGGTGGCGAGGCCAGGGGCCGCCGGGAAGGCGATCACCGCTGCCGCAGGACCGCTGTCAGCCCCGCCAGGTCGCGGCGGTCGGCCGGCCTGACCGGATCACGGCGGAGCACGCTGACCCGGCCGGTGGCCTCCAGCCGCGCCTCGCGCACGTCCCCGGCGTCCGGCGTGCCTGCGCTCCGCAGCGCGGCGGTCAGGTCGGCGTCGTTCAGGTGCTCGCGCCGCAGGCCCGCCCGCAGCACCTCGCCTCGGCGGATCAGGACGGTGGCGCCGGAGCCGACCAGCCGGTCGAACCTGGGGCTCCAGAACCCGAGCGTGACCACCATCAGATGCAGGATCACCAGGCTGCCGAGGGCGGTGAGGCCCCGGGCCGCCGGCGCCTCGCCCCACACGAGGTCGTCGAGGAGATCCCCCAGGATGAGGTCGCCCTTCTGCAGCTCACGCGCCGCCTCGGTCTTGATGACCGACAGCTGCCCGCCGGGCTCCAGGGTGGCCACCTTCACGTCGGCCAGGTCGTCGATCTGCTGGAGCCGGAGCATCGTCGAGAGCTCCTCCTCGTTCACCTTCTCCGCCGCCATGGCCCGCCGGTCCGGCACGCCGTCACGGACCAGCACGGTCGGCGGGCCGCCGGTCAGGCGGTCGAACGTGACGCTGGCGTAGCTGAGATAGGAGTTGACGAGGTGCCAGAACCCGATGACGGCGATCACAACCAGCGCCTGCCAGAGCGGGACGTCGCCGTAGATGGGCTCGTCCACCACCTCACCGAGGAGGAGCGCCACCATGAAATCGAACGCGGTGGAGTGCCCGATGGCCCGCTTGCCGAGCAGGCGGACGACGACCAGGAGGAAGACGTAGATGACCGTGGCCCGCAGGGCCGTCATCCCCAGTTCCCGAAGCTCCATGCGCGTCCACCCTCTGGAGCTGAGGTCGCGGCGCTCGGGCTCCGTCCCGGCCCCGGTGCAAGGCGGCTGCCAGCGACGCCGGGCCCCGCCCGCGGTGAGCACCCCCGAACCGCGGCCCCGGCGGCCGTCAGCCGCGATCCTGGTGCTCTCGCTGGCCGGCTGCTTCGCGGCGACCGCCGGGACGCTGCAGCACCTGACGGGCGGCACCGTCGTGGTGATCGGGGGCCGCAGACAGCCCTCCGAGTCGAAGATGCTCGGCCCCGGGGTCGAGGGCGATCGGCGGGCGGGAGGGAAGGGCCGCGCCCGATCCGGGCATCGTGCCCCCCGGCCGCGGTGCATCCGCGGCGCCGGCGACCGCGGCGGCGCCGCTACAGCCTGACGGACCGCAGGGCGCGCAGCGTGGGATGGGGCAGGGCCCGGATCAGCTCCTCCAGGCTGGTCCGTCCCTGCCGGAGCTTGTCGGCGACGTCCTCCGCCATGGAGCTCATCGCCCGCCGGGCCTGGGCCCGGATCTCCTCGACCGGCGCGCCCCGGGTGATCAGGACGACGTCGGCATCGCCGGGCGTCCACAGCTCGGCCAGGACCAGCCGTCCCCGGTAGCCGGTGAAGTTGCACGTCCGGCAACCGCGGCCGCGATACCAGGTCACGCCGGCGGGCGGGGTCTCGAACAGCTCGGCCAGCAGCTCCGGCGCCGGGCTGTACACCTCGCGGCACTCCGCGCAGACCTGCCGCACCAGCCGCTGGGCCAGCACGCCGAGCAGAGAGGACGCGATCAGGTTCGAGTCGACGCCCAGGTCCCACAGGCGGGTCAGCGCGCTCACGGCGTCGTTGGTGTGCAGCGTGGTGAGCACCAGGTGCCCGGTCTGGGCGGCCTGGAAGGCCAGGTCGGCCGTCTCGCTGTCCCGGATCTCTCCGATCATGATCACGTCGGGGTCGTGACGCAGGAACGCCCGGAGATAGCGGGCGAAGGTGTTGCCGAGGCGCTCGTTGACCTCGTGCTGGCTGAAGCGGTCGCACACGTACTCGATCGGGTTCTCGGCGGTCAGGATCTTGATGCCCGGCCGGTAGAGGCTCTGCAGCGCCGCGAACAGCGTGGTGCTCTTGCCGGAGCCGGTCGGCCCGGTCACCAGGATGATGCCGGTCGGCGAGCGGAGCAGCTGGCCCAGCCCGGCGGCGACGCGCTCGGCCAGCCCCAGCTCCTCCACCGACTGGGGGCGGCCCCGGGGATCGAGGATCCGGATGACCGCGTTCTCGCCGTAGTATCCGGGCACGATCGAGATCCGGAAGTCCACATTCGCCGCCTGGCCGTCGCGCTCCAGCCGGGCCCGGAAGCTTCCGTCCTGAGGCCGCCGCTTCTCGGCGATGTCCAGCCGGCTGAGGATTTTCAGCCGGGACAGGATCTTGCCCCGGTCCAGGTCGATCTGGTCGGCGAGCGGGCCGAGCGGGAGCTCCTGCAGCACCCCGTCGATCCGGAAGCGCGCCTTCATCCGCCGGTCCACCGTCTCCAGGTGGATGTCGGAGGCGCCGCGCTCGACGGCCAGCCGCAGGAGGGCGCGCACCGTCTCGTGCGCGCCCTCGAGTCCCCGCCGCGCCTCGAGCGTCTCGGGGAGCTCGGCCGGCGCGGCGGGCTCGGTGGCGAGCGTGGCGAGGTCGCGCAGGGACAGCACGTGCGGCTCCCCCACGATGGGCGGCGGCTCGGGCCTGCTCGCCGGCGGGGCGGCCACGGCCAGCCCGTACAGGCGATGCAGGGCGGCCCGGATGGCGGCGCTCGTCGACGTGACGACCTCGACGTCCAGCCCCGTCCCCGACCGGAGCTCGTCCACCAGCCCGGTCCGCGTGGGATCGTCCATCGCCACCACCAGGGTGTTGCGGACCCGGGCCAGCGGGACGACCAGGTGCTTGAGGGCGAAGCGGGGGTTGATGAGCCGTCTGAGCTCGGGGTCCAGCGGGATGGCGCTCACGTCGAAGAAGAAGATGTTGAGGTGCAGGCTGAGGGCGCGGCGGACCTCCGTCTCGGTCGCGTAGCCCAGGCGCTGCAGGGTCTCCCCCAGCGGCAGGCCCAGGCGCCGCTGCTCGGCCAGCGCCCGGTCCAGCTGCTCCTCGGTGATGATCCGGGCCCTGACCAGGATCTGGCCCAGGCGCGAGCCGCCCCGGTGCCACTGCAGCACCCGGCGCAGCTGCTTGCGGGTGATCAGCTTCCGGGCGAGCAGGAGGTGGCCGAGCGGGAGGTAGTGCCGGAGCCGGGCCTGCTCGGCGAGCGCGTCCTGGAGCTGGGGCTCGGTCAGCAGCCCCTCGGCGACCAGCAGCTCGCCGATCTTCGCGTCCCTGGTCACGACACCGCCGGGAGCCGTCACGCCCTCTCCTGAATGCACGCTTCGGGGTAGATCTCGACGACTGTACGGGGGCTCGGAGGGAGCGTCAATGAGGCGAACGGCGGGCGGCGCGACGTTCGCACTCCCGGGTCCTCCAGATGGCGGGGCCGCAGGCCGGGCGCCTCGACCCACGCCCGGCCCCCGGTGACCCGGCGCGGTGGCAGACTCTTCAACACGGGGGCGGCCGGCCGTGCGCGCGGGCATCACGGTTGCACGCTGGGCGGACAGCCGGAAGAGGTGACCCATGGCGAGTCCCATTCGTGCGCCGGAACTGCCCCGGGATGCGGGCGGCCGGGAGGCGCCCGCGCAGGTAGCGCGCCTGCCGCGGGCCCGCAACGAGCCCGAGGGCGTGCTGGAGTCCCTCACGCGTCTGGCGCGGCTGCAGGTCGAGCTGGGCGTGAGCGAGACGCGGGAGCGGCTGAAGGTCGCCGCCGTGGCGGCGGGGGTGGCCATCGCCGGCGCGATCGCGGCCGTCGCCTCGGTGGTCGTCCTGATCGCGGGCGCCCTCGCGCCGCTCTTCGACGCCGCCTGGCAGCACCTGATCGTCGCCGGCGGCGGCGTGCTGGTGGTCTCGCTGGCCGCCATCCTGTGGGGGGTCTCCCGGATCCGGAACCTCGAGTGGCCGCAGGAGACGCTGGAGTCCCTCAGGGAGAACTGGAGCTGGCTGACCTCCCAGGCGCGCTCGACCCTGACCCTGCGTCGCAACGCCGCCTGATCGAGGGCGGGGCGGCCGGTCAGCGCACGCGGTAGACCTGGACCGCCCGGGTGCCGTTGCGGTCGATCTCGACCACGACCGCCGCCCCCAGCGCGGCCACCGCCGCTGATGCGGCGAGCGGCCGGTCGAGGGACCAGGCGGCGCCGCGCGCGACC
>JBBIIW010000188.1:0-6272 GCA_037446305.1 Candidatus Rokuibacteriota bacterium | reverse complement strand
GCTCGACGCCCTGCTCGTCGCGCACGCGGGCGCGCCGCACCTGGCCGGCTGGGCCGTGGCCGGCTTCGCCCTCACGCTGACCGCCCAGCGCTACATCGCCGGCACGTAGCCAGCCGCCACGCCGACAGCCGGCGCGCGGACATCGAGCCTGGCGCAGAGCGAGATCCGGAGCCTGGCCCGCCGAGCCGGCCGCCGCCTGCTACGCCGCGAACACGTGCTCGAGCACCAGCCCCTTCACGTCCGTGGCGCTGACGGCGCCGTCGGGGACGAGAGCCGGCTCGCTGCTGATGAGCACGGGGGCGGCGCTCGGGTCGTCGGGCAGCCGGCCATGTGAGCCCCGGACCAGGGCGGCGTCCAGGGGGATCACGTCCATGAGGTAGCGGAAGCCGAGCGCCTTGCGAGCCAGGATCCACGCGATCTTCAGTCGCGGCGCCGGCAGCCGCGGGTCGAGGAACAGCTCGACGGGGTCGTAGCCCGGCTTGCGGTGGATGTCCACCGTCCGCGCGAAGTCCGGCGCCACGCGGTCGTCCAGCCAGTAGTAGTAGGTGAACCAGCGGTCGGGCGCGGCCACCGCCACCAGCTCGCCCGCGCGAGGATGGTCGAGCGCCCACTTCCGCTTGCCCTCCTCGTCGAGCACCGTCTCCACGCCGGGCAGCGTCTCCAGCAGCCGGCGCACCTCCGCCACGCGCTCCGGGCGCTGGACGTACACGTGGGCCACCTGATGGTCGGCCACCGCGAAGGCCTCCGAGGCCCCCGCGTCGAGCAGCTCGCGCCCCAGCTCCCGCCGCACCCGGAGCAGGCCGGCCTCCCGGAGCGCGCGGTTGACGTGCACGCCGCCCCGGACCGGGGTCATCCCGTACTCGGACAGCACGATGACCCGCGCGCCGTCGCGGCGCACGTGCTCGATGAGCTCCCCGCACACGCCGTCGATGGCCGCCAGGGCGCGCCCGATGGCGGGATCGTCGGGCCCCAGGCGCTGCAGGTCGTAGTCGAGGTGCGGCAGGTACACCAGCGCGAGCGTCGGCCGGTACCGGTCGTAGACGTGCCGGGCGCAGGCGGCGATCCAGCGGCTGGACGTGAGATCGGCGCCGGGTCCCCAGAAGTTGAAGAGCGGGAACGGGCCCAGCCGTCCCTGCAGCTCCTCGCGCAGCTCCGCCGGCTGGGTGTAGATGTCGGGCAGCTTCCGGCCGTCCGCGGGATACATCGGCCGGGGCGTCACCGTCCAGGTGGCGGTGCTGTACATGTTGTACCACCAGAACAGCTTGGCGCAGGTGAACCCGGGATCGCGGCGCACCCCCGCCTCCCAGATCTTCTCGCCGGCCACCAGGCGGTTGGACTGGCGCCAGAGCCAGACCTCGGACAGGTCGCGGAAGTACCAGCCGTTGGCCACGATGCCGTGGTCGCGCGGCAGCAGGCCGGTGAGGAACGTGGCCTGGACCGGGCATGTCACCGCCGGGAACACCGGGCGGAGGGGGCGCAGGGCGCCGGCCCGGGCCAGGGCCGCCAGGTGCGGCGTCCGGTCGCCCAGGAGGCCGGCCGCCAGGCCGACGACGTTCAGGACGACCGTGCGGCGCACCTCAGCTCCGGTCGGCGCCCCGCTCCACCACGGGCGTCTGCCCGCGCAGCACGGAGTTGCCCTCCCACAGGCGCGTCTGGTCGATGGCCGGGCGCTCGCCGACGTCGTCCAGGTCGAGCCGCCCGCTCTGCCCGAAGAAGGCCACCGGGTTGTCCCAGACGATGCGCTCGATGTCTCGGGGCGGGATGCCGCGCTCCCGCATCAGGGCGGCGGTCTTGGCCACCTTCAACGGGTCGGAGACGCCCCAGTCGGCCGCGCTGTTGATCAGGATGCGCTCGCTGCCGTACTGCTTGACCAGCGCCACCATGCGGGCCTCGTCCATCTTCGTGTGCGGGTAGATGGAGTGCCCGGCCCAGCAGCCGGTCCGCAGCACGAGCGGCAGGGTCTCCTCGGTGTTGTGGTCGATCAGCACGCGCGCCTCGGGGAAGCCGACCTCGCGGATGAGGGCCAGGCTGCGCTCGGTGCCGCGCTTCTTGTCGCGGTGGGGCGTGTGCACCAGGGCCGGCAGGTCGAAGCGCAGCGCCAGCTCCAGCTGGACGGCGAAGTACTTCTCCTCCTCCGGGGTCAGGTCGTCGAAGCCGATCTCGCCCACGGCCACGACGCCGTCCTTGCCCAGGTACCGGGGCAGCAGCTCGATGACCCCCGGCGCCACCCGCGGGTTGTTGGCTTCCTTGGGGTTCAGGGACAGCGTGCAGAAGTGCCGGATGCCGAACTGGCTGGCCCGGAAGCGCTCCCAGCCCAGCAGCGTCGCGAAGTAATCCTCGAACGTGCCCACGTGCGTGCGCGGCTGGCCGACCCAGAACGAGGGCTCCACCACCGCCACCACCCCGGCGCCGGCCATGGCCTCGTAGTCGAGGGTCGTCCGCGACGTCATGTGGATGTGCGGGTCGAAGAGCTTCATGTCCGGCTCCGTTCGGCCGCGAGCAGACGCCCGATGTCCGGGGGCACGGGCCGCCCGGCGGCGCGCCGCTCGCTGGCGTAGTCGTTGGCCATCCGCGTCAGTTCGGGCGTGATCCGGCCCTCGAGCCCGACGACCCGCTCGAGCGCCACGCCGGTGAAGAGCGCCTTGAGGACCATCTGGTTGAAGTTGAGCTCGGGGAAGTGCCGGGCCGGGTACGGGTTCTCGCAGGCGATGGCCTCGAACACCGGCTGGACATGCGTCCGGCAGGCCTCCACCGCCAGCGCCAGGAGCCGCTCGGGCTCCGGCAGCAGCGGCAGCGCGCGCAGGATCGCCTGGCGCTCGCGGTTGTCGCCCTGGCGGTAGGCCGTCTCCAGCGTGTCGGCCAGGACCTGGCCCGGCCACCGGGCGGCGGCGCGGGTCACCAGCGCGATCCGCCCCAGGTCGTCCCGGCCCCACGCCTGGCACGGCCAGTCCAGGCCCGCCTCCCGGAGCCGCTGGCACTCCTCCGGCGCCAGCGGGGCCTTGCCGAACCGGCGGCCGGCCGCCGTGAACTCCTCCAGGAACGCGGCCGGCCCGGCGGCCAGGGCCTGCTCGAACCACGCGCGGCCGGCCGGGTCCAGCCGGCTGCGGGCCACCGCCTCGACGGCCGCGAGGAGCGCGCCCGTGACCGCCGTCAGTTCGAGAACTCCTTGCTCAGCACGAAGGCCGCCACGGCCTTGCGCTCCAGCTCCGAGTACTGGTCCTTCCAGGCCGGCATGCCGCGGAAGCCGTTGGTGACCCGGTCGTAGACGAACTCGGGCGTGTACCGCGACGGGTCGAGCCGCGGCCCCCGGCCCGGGTAGGCGCTCCGGCCGTGGCAGAACGTGCAGCGCTCCTCCCAGATCTTGCGGCCCAGGGTCAGGGTCGCCCGGTCTTCCAGGAACTCCTGGCTGAACGTGACGTCCTGGGCCGGGGCCCCCCGGACGAGGAGCCCGAGCAGCCCCAGGACGCACACGGCCAGCAGCAGGCGACGGATCACGGAACGATCTTGTAGACCTTGTCCGACTTGCCGACCGGCCCCGTGATGTCGGTCGTGGTCACGTACACCTCGCCGTCGGCGTCCTGGCCGAACCCCAGGACGTAGGAGTTGAAGTTCGGCATGTTGGTCACGGTCACGTCTTGCATCGTCCAGGCGTTCCCGGCCTTGACCCCGACGTAAAGCCGGCCGTCCTTGACGTCGAAGCGCTTGCTCCAGTCCCCGAAGAAGTACATCCCCTGCCAGGGCTGGTGGCTGCCGCGGTAGACGTAGCCGCCGGTGACCGAGATCCCCTTGCAATCCCGGTGCACGTTGCAGTTGTTGTACTCGAGGATCGGGTCGGTCATCCCCTGATCCTCGCAGGAGGCCGGGTGCTGGTTCGGGTTCACGTAGTCGAAGCAGTGCCGGCCTTCCTTGACGCGCCAGCCGTAGTTGGCGCCCCGGGTGACGATGTTGACCTCCTCGTAGCTGTTCTGGCCCACGTCGGCGCAGAACAGCTCGCGACCGCCGCCCATGTCGAACGAGCAGCGCCACGGGTTGCGGAAGCCGTAGGCCCAGATCTCCGGGCGCGCCTCGCGGTGGCCCACGAACGGGTTGTCGGGCGGGATGGCGTAGGGAGTCCCCTTGTCCACGTCGATGCGCAGGATCTTGCCGAGCAGCGTGGTGAGGTCCTGCCCGTTCCCCTTGGTGACGTTGTGGCCGATCCCCCAGTCGTTGGCGTACCCCCCGTCGCCGGTGGAGATGTAGAGGTAGCCGTCCGGACCGAAGCCGATCCAGTGCCCGTTGTGGTTGAACTGCGGCCAGTCGATGGCCAGGATGACGCGCTCCGAGGTCACGTCGGCCTTGTTGGGGTTGTCGCGCGAGACGCGGTACTCGGCCACGTAGTTGGTGTGGGAGTACCAGACCACCCGGTCCAGCGTGGCGTCACCCGGCAGCCGCCCGCTGTAGGCGACGAAGAACCGCCCGTTGTTGCGGAAGTCGGGGTGGAAGGCCAGCCCCAGCAGCCCGCGCTCGTCGAAGTCGGGCAGCAGCGGGTTGGGGTGGATCCGGTGCCGGATGTTCAGGAAGGGCTCGTCCAGCAGCTTGCCATCGGCGGTCAGGATGCGGATGACGCCGATCTGCTCGATGATGAAGCGCCGCTTGGTGCCGTCCGGTGGCGAGACCAGGAGGAGCGGATGCGTCAGCCCCTCGGCCACCACCTGGAGCTTCACGGAGACCTGGGCGGCGGCGGACCCGGCGAGCACGCTGGCCGACAGAACGACGGCGAGAGCGATGGCGATGACTCTGTGCATGGCGCCCCCCTTGGGCCGGCGATCGCGGCCGGCCGGAGTGGCCGTGAATCTAGCGGGAACGGTGGCGGGAGTCAAACGCGCGCCGCCGCCGCGGGCCTGCTGGGTCAGGCGGCGCGCGTCAGGTGGCGCGGCCGCCACCGGGACGCGCGGTGCCGGGCGACCCACTCCGGGCGCGCGAAGAGCTTGACCAGCACCAGGCCGGCCACGAAGCCGCCCACGTGGGCCCAGAAGGCCACGCCGCCGGCGCGGCCGATCGAGGCGAAGCCGCCCAGCAGCTGGATCAGGAACCAGTAGACGAGCATCGTCCAGGCCGGCAGGGCGATGGACATCAGGAAGAACCCCACGGGCACGAACGCGAACACCCGCACCCGGGGGTAGAGGAGCAGATAGCCGCCCATCACGCCGCTGATCGCGCCGGAGGCGCCGACCATGGGCACCGCGGCCGCGGGGTTCAGCAGCACCTGCAGCAGGGCGGCCGCCACGCCGGAAGCCAGGTAGAAGACGATGAACCGCGCGCGGCCCATGGAGTCCTCGACGTTGTTGCCGAACAGGTAGAGGAACCACATGTTGCCGAGCAGGTGCAGCCAGGAGCCGTGCAGGAACATCGAGGTGACCAGGCGGGACACCTGGCGGCCCGGGCCCGTGATGCAGGCCAGCCCCTCGCCCAGCTCCACCCGGGTGCCGGCCGGCACCGCGCCCGTCAGCTCGCCGGCGATGAGCCCGAGGTCGCAGACCGACTCGGCCAGGGCGGGCATGGTGCCCGCGCCCTGCAGGCCCAGCCAGACCAGGATGTTCAGCGCGATCAGCCCCCAGGTGACCACGGGCGTCCGCCGCGTCTCGTTCTCGTCGTGATAGGGGATCACCGCCCGTCCTCCTCCCGGTCACGAACGTGCGGGGCCCGGCCGCGCCCCCTCATCGCACCAGGTCCGGGGGACGGATGGGCAGGGCCGTGATCCGGAGCGCCAGCGGCCGCACGGCGTCCGCCACCGCGTTGGCGATGGCGGCCGGGGCCCCGATGGTGCCCCCCTCGCCCATCCCCTTCACGCCCCCCGGCATGCCGGGCGCCGGCGTCTCCAGGTGGCCGATGACCGGCTCGGGGATGTCCGCGGCCCGGGGCAGGGCGTAGTCCATCAGGGTGGCGGTCACCAGCTGGCCCTCCGCATCGTAGACCAGCCCCTCGAGCAGCGCCTCCCCCAGGCCCTGCGCCACCGCGCCGTGGACCTGACCGTCCACGAGGAGCGGGTTGATGACCGGGCCGCAGTCCTCGACCAGCGCGTAGCGCCGCACCGCGACCCGGCCTGTCTCGCGGTCCACCTCCACCATGGCGACGTGCACGGCGCCCGAGAAGGTCGGCCCGGGCGGATCCAGGTACACGGTCGCTTCCAGGCCCGGCTCCAGGCCCGGTCCCAGCCCGCCGGGCGGCGGCGAGTAGGCGGCCCGGGCGACGTCGGCCAGCGCCACCCCGCGACCGGGATAGCCGCGGACGTG